>DASXQC010000524.1:0-17234 GCA_036493235.1 Reyranella sp. | reverse complement strand
GACATGGGCCCGATCCAGCGCTACCTCGGCCCGCTCGTGCCGAAGGAAGAACTGATCTGGCAGGACCCGATCCCCAAGGCCGACCATGCGCCGATCAGTGACGCCGACGCGGCGTCGCTGAAGCAGAAGATCCTGACGTCGGGCCTCTCGGTCTCCGACCTGGTGTCGACCGCGTGGGCCTCGGCCTCGACCTTCCGCGGCTCCGACAAGCGCGGCGGCGCCAACGGCGCGCGCATTCGCCTGACCCCGCAGAAGGACTGGGAGATCAACCGGCCGGCCGAGCTCAAGACCGTCCTCGGCAAGCTCGAGGCGATCCAGAAGGAGTTCAGCACGGGCGGCAAGAAGGTGTCGCTGGCCGACCTGATCGTGCTCGGCGGCAACGCCGCGGTCGAGAAGGCGGCCAAGGATGCCGGCATCGACGTGAAGGTGCCCTTCACTCCGGGCCGCATGGATGCTTCGCAGGAGCAGACCGACGCGCACTCCTTCGAGCCGCTCAAGCCGCGTGCCGATGGCTTCCGCAACTACACGAATGGCGGATCGCTGATGGCGCCCGAGGAAGCCCTGGTCGATCGCGCGCAACTGCTGACCCTCTCGCCGCCCGAGATGACGGTGCTGCTGGGCGGTCTGCGCGTGCTCGGCGCCAATGCCGGGAAGTCCAAGCATGGCGTGTTCACGGACAAGCCGGGCACGCTCAGCAACGACTTCTTCGTCAACTTGCTCGACATGGCGACCGAGTGGGAGCCCAACGGGCAGGACGGCACTTACGAGGGCCGCGACCGCAAGACCAAGAAGGCGAAGTGGACCGCCACCCGCGTCGACCTGATCTTCGGCTCGCACTCGGTCCTGCGTGCGCTGGCCGAGGCCTATGCCACTGCCGATGCGAAGGAGAAGTTCGCCAAGGACTTCGCCGCCGCGTGGGCCAAGGTCATGGACCTCGACCGCTATGACGTAGCCAAATAACGGTGATGGGGGCGCCACTTCGTGGCGCCCCCATCACCGTCAGTCGCCCTTGAGGCCTGCGGCCTTGATCAGCGCACCCCATTTGGTGCGCTCGGTCTTCTCGAACGCGGCGAGCTGGTCGGGGGTGCCACCGGCGGGCTCGAAGCCCAGACTCAGGAGCTTCTCGCGCGATTCCTTCTCGGCCAGCACCTTCATGATCTCGGCATTCAGCTTGTCGACGATCTCCTTGGGCGTGCCGCGCGGCGCATAGAGCGCGGTCCACGGCGTCATCTCGAAGCCCGCCACGCCCTGCTCGGCCACCGACTTCACGCCGGGCATCAGGTCGCCCGACTTCAGCGTCGTGATGGCGAGCGCCTTCAGCTTGCCGCTCTGCACATGGCCGCGCAGCGCGGTCGCGGTGTCGACGATGAGCTGAACCTGGCCACCCATCACCTCCGTCATCGCCGTTCCCGACCCCTTGTAGGGCACGCCGAACAGAGGCGCGCCGCTCTTCTCCTTGAAGAACTCGAACACCACGCGCGCCGACGTGCTGGGCAGCGCGACGTTGATCTTGTCGGGCTGCGCCTTGGCCGCCGCGACCAGCTCCGGGATCGTGCTCGGTGCGACCGACAGGTTGGCGGCGATCACCATCGGCAGCATGCCGACCAGCACGACCGGCGCGAAGTCCTTCGACGCGTCGTAGCCGGGCGATGTGTAGAGGAACTCGTTCATGGTCTGCGTGGCGTTGGTGCCCATCAGCAGCGTGTAGCCGTCGGCGGCCGCATGGGCGACCGCCTCGGTGCCGATGTTGCCGCCGGCGCCCGGCCGGTTGTCGACCACGAACTGCTGGCCCAGCGCTTTGCTGAGCCGCTCACTGAAGTAGCGCGCGGCGACGTCGGTCCCCTGCCCCGCCTGGTACGGCACGATCAGCCGCACCGGCCTCGTCGGATAACTCTGCGCCGCGGCCGGCAATGCCAGCAGCAGCGCGAACAACGCACAGACTACGCGGATCACTGTTTCTCTCCCTCGATTGTTTTTTGACTACTTGCCCTTGCTGGGCAATTCGACGATGCCGGTGCCGAGGATCGACAGTTCGTCGTCCTGCTGATGGGCCTCCTGGTCGATCGCGACCAGATGACGGCCGTCCTCGACGTACTTCTTCGTCACCTTGCCCTTGATGAACAGGATGTCGCCCGCCGGATTGTGGCGGCGGATCTTGCAGGTCGCGTTGCGCAGGGTGCCGTCGTCGCCCATCCAGTTGGTCATGTGATGAGTCAGCCACGAGGCGCGCTCGGGGCCGTAGTCGTAGGCGCCGGGCGCGCCGACCTCGTGGGCGAACTCCTCCTCCCAATGCACGCGCTCGGGACAGTCGGGGATGCCGAACCGGTTCTTGATGCCGAGGCCGGGATGGGCGTCCTGCAGCTTCCAGGCGAGCTTGTTGGCGCGGATGTAGAGGCCACCCCAACCCTGGGCGTAGGCGATGAAGCCGGTCACAGTCATCGGGCCCTTCACCATGGTCGGCAGCGCTGCGCCGACTTCCACGTCCTCCCAGTAGCGCGGTGTGGCGCCACGGATCGCCTCCTCGGCATAGAGCTTGGACGCCTCAGCCAGCTCCTGGTCGGTATAGCGGCGCACTGGCTTCTGACGGAGCTCCTTGTACTTGGTGCCCTTCTCGCGCGCCTGGTCGCGCTCGGTGCGGAAGCACCACGAGTCGGCGCCGGCGACGAGGTCGCCTTTCTGGTTGAAGAAATCGACGTGATAGATCTGCTGCACTGCGCGGCCGGCGAACTTGGTCTCGTGGACGATCAGGTCCTTGAGCCAGGCCTCGGTGGTGATCTCGTCGTTGCGGTCGACCGTCTTGTGCCAGTGCCAGTCCGAGCCCGACCACATGGCGTGGATGCCGGGCAGCCCGCCGACGTAACCGGAGATGATGCGGCTGGTCGCGAACAGGAACGACGGCAGCGCGATCACGTCGCCAAATTTCGTCTTCTTCGCGTACTCCGGCACGCACCACAGCGGATTGTCGTCGCCGATGCCGTGGGCGTAGTGGCGGATGTTGTCGCGCGTCGCCTCGTGGCACCACGGTTCGGCCGTCTGGCCGATCTTCTTGCCGATGCGCTGGCGGAGCGCGTCGAGGCCCTCTTCCGTGATTTTTGGAAAGCTCCGTTCCATGGTCTCAGCCGACATTTGTGCGTTCCCTCGTTCTCAGGATCTTGCGGTTGACCTTGCCGGCCGGCGTCTTGGGCAGCTCGGTCACGAACTCGACGACTCGCGGATACTCGTGCTGGCTGAGGCGCGCGCGCACGAGGTCCTGGATTTCCTTGGTGAAGCCGTCGTCGCCCTTGCGATCGGTGACGACGAAGGCCTTCACGACCTGGCCGCGCAGCGTGTCGGGCACGCCGATCGCGCCGACCTCGCGCACGTCGGGATGCTTCAGGACCGCATCCTCGATCTCGATCGCGCTCATGGTCCAGCCGGCCGAGATGATGACGTCGTCGGCGCGGCCACCGTGGAAGAAATAGCCGTCCTCCTCGGTGCGGCCGAGATCCTTGGTGGCGATCCACTTGTCGCGCCGCCACACCTTCATCTCGCCAGTGACGCCCGATGGGCACGGCTTGCCCTCGCCGTCCTGCACCTCGACCTTGCCGCCCGGGATCGCCTTGCCGAGCGAGCCCGGCTTGACGACGAAGTCCGGCGCGCCGGGGTAGCTCACCAGGATCACGCCGATCTCGGTGGTGCCGTACATGCTGCATATCGGCCGATTGAAAGTCGCCTCGCAGAAGGTCGCCGTCTCGCTGTCGATCGGCTCGCCGGTGAAGGATGTCTTCTCGAGGAAGTAGCGATGCTTCGAGGCCGCGCCCGAGACGCGCATCATGCGATAGTGCGTGGCGGCAGCGGAGATGTTGGTGAAGCGATGCTCCTCCAATGCCTGCAACAACCGCGGCGCATCGAACTTGCCGGCGTAGCAGCCGATCGTCAGTCCCATCGCCAATGGCGCCAGCGTGCCGTGCCACAGGCCGTGGCCCCACGCCGGCGACGACGGACAGATGAAGCGGTCGCCAGGCCGCAAGCCAGTGCCGTAGAGCGCTGCCACCATCACCGTGACGATGGCGCGATGCGTGTGCTTCACCGCCTCGGGCAGTTCGCGCGTGGTGCCGGAGGTGTACTGGAAGATCGCGAGATCGTCAGCGCGGGTGTTGGGCGTGAAGGTCGCGGGATAGGCGCTCAACTCTTTCAGGAACGCGTCGTCCTCGATCAACAGCTTGGGCTTGCAGTCCTCGACGCGGAGTTTCACCCCGTCGGGCCCGAACAGGGTGAACAGCGGCACAGCGATCGCGCCCGCCTTCATCGCGCCGAACACCGCGGCATAGAAGGCGCGCGACGGCTCCAGCTTGATCGCCACACGGTCGCCCTGCACGACGCCCTTGGCCACCAGCCAATGGGCGAAGCGCGATGAGTCCTCGCTGATACGGCGATAGCTCAGGATCTCCTCGCCGCCGGCCGCCTTCACCACGATGACGGCGGTCCTTTCGCCCCCTGATTCCATGGCGATATGCCGGTCGATGCATTCGTGAGCGATGTTCAGCCGCTCGCGGTCGCCGTCGAACAGCTCCCACAGCTTCGTGCCCGCGAAGTTCGCCTGCGCATCGGCGTAGCTCGTGAAGTCGGTGAGCTTCTTCATCGCAGCCGACGGTCGGCCACCGTCACCCCGTTGTACAGAAAAATCGCAAGTTGTATATAGACAACTAATGACTCCACGATCCGTTCCCGCCGTTACCCGCGCCGTCGCCATCCTGCGCCTGCTCGGTCGCGCCAAGACACCGATGGGCATGAAGGCGATCGCGCAGGCGCTCGACCTGGTGCCGAGCACGGCGCTGCACATCCTGCGAGCCCTCGTCGCCGACGAACTGGTAGCGGTCGATGCCTCCAAGCGCTACCGGCTGGGCCTCGGCACGCTCGCCCTGGCGCGCAGCGCGCTCGACCGCGCCGATTTCCCCAATCTCGTCCAGCCGCACATCGACGAGCTGTCGCGGCGTTATCCGGTCACCGCGATCGGGGTCGAGCTGCCGAACCTCAGGCACATGATCGTCGTGGCCTTGTCGCAGACCCAGGCACCGGTCCGCCTGCATGTCGACATCGGCAGCCGCTTCCCGACCATGATCTCCGCCACCGGCCGCTGCGTGGCTGCGTTCAGCAGCCATCCGCCGGAGGAGCTCGAGCGGCGCTTCCGTGCGCTGCGCTGGAACAACGCTCCGTCCTACGCGACCTGGCGCCGGGAGGTCGAAGCGACGCGACGGCAGGGCTTCAGCATCGATCGCGGCAACTACATCGCCGGCGTCACCATCGTCGCCGTGCCGGTGCTCGACACGGCCGGCGCGATCACCCAGACGATCGCCTCGGTCGGCATCTCGAGCCAGCTCGACCGCGCGACCGCGCTCGCGCTCGCCCACGACATGCAGGCAGCCGCGCGGGCTGTCGGCGCCTAGCGCGGACCTGCCGGACTGCCACTGACTGCCAAGCCCGATGGCAGCGATTCGTTGCAAGCGGGCCAGCGTTTTCGGCCATTCCTGCCATACTGCCCGCACCCCCCGCCCCCGCCCCATGAATTGTCCCCTCTCCGAGAGGTCCCGAGCGCGTCACGGTCGCCATGAGCGGCCGGCGAGAGGCTGTCGAAAGCTGAGGCGGGCATCATCATGGGAGCCACACTGCGCCATGACGCGCTGGCCTCCTATTAAGGGCAATGGCCGTGTCTGTTCTCTCGAAGACTCGTAGCGCAGAGCACGGTCCATTGCCCAAGCGGCTCCCGCCTGCGCGCCCTTATCCACAAGCTTGCCCACAGGATTGGAGCGCCACGCATTTCTGTCGTCCTGACAAGATCGGCTAAGCGTCACGCCACCGCGATCGCCCGCTGATAGGCCGGCCGCGAGCGCAGGCGCTCACGATAGGCGGCGGTGCGCGGGCCCAGCAGGTGGTCGATGCCGAACAGGCCGATCACGTGCAGCGGATAGCCGGCCGAGATGTCGGCCAAGGTCAGTCGCCCGGCCACCAGGAAGTCGCGGCCTTCGAGGCGGCGCTCCAAGGCCGTCAGGCGAATGCCGGCGTTATTGCGCGCATCCTCCATGACGGCGTCGATGTCGGCGCCCTTGCGCTGCAGCCGGCCGACCGTGGCCATGCGCGACACCGGCGTCATCAGGGTCGACTCGCCGTACCACAGCCATTGTACGTATTCGGTGCGCGCGGGATCGTCCGAGCCGACCAGCAGTGGCGAATCGTGCTTGGCTGCGAGGTACTCGCAGATCGCCATCGATTCGGTCAGTCGCACCGAGCCGTCGATCAGGGTCGGCACCGTGCCGGTCGGATTGACCGTGAGGTAGTCCGGCTGGAGCTTGCTCGGCGGGAACGGCAAGCTCTTGATCTCGGCCTTGACGCCGAGCTCCTCGAGCAGCCAGAGCACGCGCATCGAGCGCGTGTTCTTCGCATGATAGACGGTGGTCATCGGTCACCCCTCGTCGTTGTCATCTCCCCACCGAAAGTAGCGGACAAGCCCTGTCAAGGCACTGCCGCGGCGCGCTGGAACGCCGGCCGTGCGAGCAGGCGCTCGCGATAGGCTGCAGACCGCGGGCCGAGCAGCGAGGCGAAGCCGCCCTTGCCGATGTTGAACAGCGGATAGCCGACCGAGATGTCGGCGAGCGTCATGCGCCCCGCCACCAGGAACTCGCGGCCGTCGAGCCGGTGCTCGAGCAGCTTGAGCCGCATCGACAGCGAGTGGCGGAAGTCGGCGTTCACGGCCTCGATGCCGGCCTGCATCTCCGGCGTCTGGTTGCGGATACGGCGGACCCGCGCCGTCGCCGACATCGGCACCTGCAGTGTCGCCTCGCCGTATAGCAGCCATTGCTGGAACTCGGGCCAATCCGGCTCGGCCGGCGCCACGAGCAGGTCGGAGCCATGCCGGGCCGCCAGGTACTCGCAGATCGCCAGGGATTCGTAGATCCTGCGTTCGTCGTCGACCAGGGCGGGCAGCGTGCCGGCGGGATTGATCGCGAGGTATTCAAGCTCCTGCAGGTGCGGCCGCGTGCCCAGCGACCTGATTTCGACCGCAGCCGTGGCGCCCATCTCCTCCAGCGCCCACAGCACGCGCAGCGAGCGCGAGGTGGGCACATGGTAGAGGACGGCCATCAGTCGAGCGACTCGAGTAGCCGCGTGCAGAGGTACGTGCGCGGCACCAGGGAGGAGTAGTAGATCTGCTCGTAGGCCGCGTGCGCACCCTTTCCGTCGGCGCCGAGGCCGTCGAGCGTCGGGATGCCCAGAGCGGCAGTGAAGTTGCCGTCGCTGCCGCCGCCCGTGAGCGGCACGTCGTTCAGCTCCTTGCCGATCTCGCGGTAGATCGCCTGCGCCTTCTCGAACAGCGACGAGATGCCGGCGTCCTTCTGGTAGGGCGGGCGGTTCATCTCGCCGGTGACCGTCAGCTCGACGTCCTTGCCGATTGGCTCGAGGCCCAGGAACCAGTGCGTCATCTCCTCGGCGAGCTGCATGCTGGGCACGCGCAGGTCGACCTCGATCTTGCACTCGGCCGGCACGACGTTGACGCCGGTGCCGCCCTGGATCAGGCCGACATTGCAGGTGATGCCGCGCTCGTAGTCGGTCTTGGCCTCGATGCGCATGATCTGCTTGGCCATCTCGTGGATGGCGCTGCGGCCGTCCTGATGGCGCACGCCGGCGTGGCTGGCCGCCCCCTTCACCGTGAGCGTGAAGCGGCCGACGCCCTTGCGCGAGGTGACGACGCGGTCGCCGTCGCGGCCCGGCTCCATCACCAGCGCGTACTTGTGGCCGCGGGCCGCGTCCTCGATGCGGGCGCGCGAGGTCGGGCTGCCGACCTCCTCCTCGGGGATGAACAGGAAGGTGACCGGGAGCTTGGTCTTCTTGCCCTGGCGGATCAGGTGACGCAGCGCGTAGTAGGCGATGTAGCCGCCCGCCTTCATGTCGTAGATGCCCGGCCCGAAGACGCTGTCGCCCTCGCGGCGGATCTTCAGGTCCTTCTCGATCATGCCGATCGGATGGACGGTATCGAGATGCGCCAGCACCAGGATGCCCTTGCCGTCGGCCTGCTGGCTCATCTCCGGCGTGGTCTTGCACTCCAGGATGTCGCCGAAGCCGTCGACGCCCGGCGTGCGGTCGAGCTTCAGACCGAGGTCGCGGAACTGGCCCTCGACATGGTCGACCACCTTGTTGACCGACTTCCCGTCATGGCTCGGGCTCTCGATCGACACCCAATCGACGATGCCCTTCAGGACATCATCGGCCTCGATCTTCGGTTCGTTCTTGCGCGGCTCGGTGGCCATGACCTTCGTGCTCCTAAAAAACACCTCACCCTGAGGAGCGAACGAAGTGAGCGTTCGAAGCGTGGGCCTCAGTCTTGCTGTGGCCCACCCTTCGAAACGGCCGCCACGCGGCCTCCTCAGGGTGAGGTAATAGCGTTGCTAGATCGCGTCGATCAGATCGGATCCCAGGTGAAATATTCGGGCGAGCGCTTGAGGTCGGTGAAGTAGGGCTTCATCGACGGAACGGCGTGCTCGGCGATTGCCTCCAGTGTCCAGCCCTCGGAGTTGTGCACCGAGCGCACCGGACGGTTGGCGTTGAACAGCATGATCTCGTTCATGCGGACGCCGAAGATCTGCGAGCTGATGCCGGCTTCCTGCGCGGCGTCCGACAGCAGGAACACCGCCATCGGCGCCACCTTGGCCGGAGTCATCCGCTTGGAGCGCTCCAGCCGCGCCTTCTGGGCGTCGGTGTCGGCGGGGATGGTGCCGATCATGCGCGTCCAGGCGAACGGCGAGATGCAGTTGGAGCGGACGTTGAAGGCGGCCATGTCTAATGCGATCGAGCGCGACAGGCCGATGATGCCCATCTTCGCCGCCGAGTAGTTCGCCTGGCCGAAGTTGCCGACCAGGCCCGAGGTCGAGGTGAAGTGCACGAACGCGCCCGACTTCTGCTCCTTGAAGTAGTTGGCGGCGGCGCGACTGGTGTTGAACGAGCCGTTGAGATGGACGTCGATCACCATCTTCCAGTCCATGTGGCTCATGCGATGGAAGATGCGGTCGCGCAGGATGCCGGCGTTGTTGATCACGCCGTCGATGCGGCCGAAGTTCTCGACCGCGGCCTTGACCATGCGCTCGGCGCCGGCCGGATCGGCCACGCTGTCGCCGTTGGGGACGGCCTTGCCGCCAGCCGCCGCGATCTCATCGCAGACCTTCTGCGCAGGAGACGCGCTGGCCGCGCCCTCGCCGTCGACCCCGCCGCCGAGATCGTTGACCACCACCTTGGCGCCTTCCTTGGCCGCCAGCAGCGCCATCTCGCGGCCGATGCCGCCGCCGGCACCGGTGACCAGAACAACCTTGTCCTTCAACATGTTGGCCATGGGCGTTTCCCCTTCTCGTAATGCTGCGTCAGCATGTATACCGCGGGGCGTCCGGAGGAAAGCATGAGCCTCGAGCAAAGTGTCTCCCAGCACTACACGCACGGAAACCTCGAGGGCGCCCTGCTCGCCGCCCTGCAGCGCGCGGGCAAGAACCTCGACACGCTGAGCTACGCCGACCTGGCTCTGGTCGACGAGTTCCACATCGGCGGACGGCCGGCGACGCGGGCGCTGGGCGACCAGCTCGATCTGCCGGAAGGTGCGCGCGTGCTCGATATCGGCTGCGGCATCGGCGGCCCGGCGCGCTGCTTCGCCTCGGAGCGTGGCTGGAAGGTCGAGGGCGTCGACCTCACTGCGGAATATGTCGAGGTCGCGCAGGCTTTGTCGCAGCGGGTCGGCGTCCAGGCATCGTTCCGGCAGGCGAGCGCCACGGGCCTGCCGTTCGCCAATGGCCACTTCGACGGCGCCTACATGCTGCATGTCGGCATGAACATTCCCGACAAGCAGGCAGTGTTCACCGAGGTGCGGCGTGTGCTGAAGGACGGCGGCCTGTTCGCGATCTACGACGCGATGCTGGAGGGCGACGGCGCGTTCGTCTATCCGGTGCCGTGGTCGTCGGCGCCCGCGACCAACCACATCGCGACGCCGGATGCGTACAAGGCAGCGCTGAGCGCCGCCGGCTTGACCGTTGTGAAGGAACGCAATCGCCGCGACGCCGCGCTTCAGGCGATGCAGCGGCGCATCGAGCAGACGGCGCAGCCGATCGGCCTGCCGGTCGTGATGGGCCCGACCGCGGCACAGAAGATCGCCAACATGCGCGACATGCTGGAGCGCGGCGTGTTCGCGCCGATCGAGCTCATCGCCCGTGCGGACTAGGGCATATTTCGCTTAGGCGGATTCAGTCTTCTGCTGGGGCGCGCTACTCCCAGTGACGCGCCCCCAGCGAAAGGCGAAGACGCCTAGACGGAACGCGGGCTAGCCTCGGCTTCGGCCGCGAAGTCGCCGCCCGTCGTCGAGCCTAACGGCAGCGCCTCCTGCTGGCGCGTCATGCGCGGGTAGTAGGTGCGGAAGGCATCGCGGATCTCGTCGAACGGGATGTCGGCGAACACGCCGCGATAGGCGAGATATTCCATGTGACGCCGGCCGCTGAGATCGAACGGGTGGTAGATCGAATCGCCCACGCCGTCCCAGTCGAGCGGCTTGAGGCCGAACTTGTCGGTCAGCCCCTTGTTGAAGGCCGGTGTCGCCTTCACCCAGCGTCCGTCGAGCCAGACCTCGGTGTAGCCGTGGTAGTAGAAGGTGTCGCTGCCCATCAGATCGCTCAGTCGCTGTGTGGTCATGTGATTGCGCACATCGGCGTAGCCGACGCGCGCCGGGATGCCGACAGTGCGGCAGACGGCGGCCATCAGCCCCGCTTTATTCACACAGTAGCCATGCCCTGACGCCAAGGTCGTGCTGGCGCGATAAGCCTCGCGCTTCATCGGCGTGTTGTAGGGATCGTATCGGAGGTCGTCTCGCACCGCGTAATAGAGGCGCAACGCCTTGTCGCGGTCGCTGCCCTCGCCCGCGACCCGGGCGGCATATGCCTGTATCGTGGGATGGTCCGAGTCGATCAGATTGCTGGGCGCGCGATACGCCTCGAAAGCGGCGGCGTCGCGCACCACATCATCGCGGTCGGTCCGTAGGGAATCGAAATCCATGTCCGAGAGTCCTGACGCACAATTCACTCAAGCGAATATGGTGCGCTTCGAGCGGACGATCCATGCGGCAAGCGATGCAATCTGGTCGATGCTGGTCGACACGAGCTGCCTGCCCGGCTGGTATGGCAAAGGCCGGATCGAAGGACGCGTCGGCGGCGCGGTGAGCTTGATGGACGGCCACATCCTGGGCACGGTCACGCAGTGGCAGCCGCAGAAGAAGCTCGCCTATACCTGGAACGTATTCGCGCTCAGCCAAACCGTCTCGGACTTCCCCGAGTCCTATCTCACCCTCGAGCTCGACGGCGACAGGCTCACGCTCATGCACCTGCCCGTGCTCGAGGAGTTCGTGAAGCTGAACGCGGTAGGCTGGCACGCCTTCCTCGACATGGTCGATGCGGCCGCGCGCGACGCACCAGTCGAGCCGCGCGAGAACTACATGAAACGCGCCGCCAAGCGCTACGGCGTCCGGCCGGCCTGACATGACCGAGGCAGCCGCCGTCGTCACCGGACGCCGCAGCCTGATCCTGGCCGCCTGCATGATGGCGACCTTCATGGCAGCGGTGGAGAACACCATCGTCGGCACGGCGATGCCGACCATCGTCGCGGCGCTGGGCGACTTCCATCTCTTCAGCTGGGTATTCGTCGTCTACCTGCTGTTCCAGGCAGTCAGCGTGCCGATCTACGGCCGGCTGAGCGACCTGTTCGGCCGTAAGCGCGTGTTCTTCGCTGGCGCCGGTATCTTCCTGCTGGGCTCGACGCTGTGCGGCTTCGCCCACGACATGTTCTGGCTGATCGCCTTCCGCGCCATCCAGGGCATGGGCGCGGGCGCGGTGCAGCCGGTCGCCTATGCCATTGTCGGCGACATCTACACGCCGACCGAGCGCGCCAAGGTGCAAGGCTACCTGTCGAGCGTGTTCGGCGTCTCGGCCGTGATCGGCCCGACGCTCGGCGCCTTCCTGGTCGACCATGCGAGCTGGTCGGTGATCTTCTGGGTCAACCTGCCGATCGGCGCGCTGGCGATGGCGATGCTGGGCGCTTTCCTGCGCGAGCAGCCGCACCACAAACCACCGCCGATCGACTACGTCGCCTCGCTGCTGCTGACGATCGGCGCCGGCGCGCTGATGCTGGCGATGATCCAGGCGGCGCAGCTCCCGGCCTGGCTGGTCGCCGCCGCCGTGGTGTTCGGCGTCGCCGTGCTGTGGGTGCTGGTGCGGCACGAGCGGCATGCGCCAGCGCCGATGCTGCCGATGCGCTTCTGGACCAACCGGGTGATCGCCCTCGGCAACTTCGGCAGCTTTGCGATCGGCGCGGTGATGATGAGTGTCACCGGCTTCCTGCCGCCCTTCATCCAGGGCGTGATGGGCCTGGGCGTCGCCGCGACCGGTGTGGCGCTGGGCGCCATGTCGATCAGCTGGGCCATCGCGAGTGTGGTCGCCGGCCGGCTGATGCTGCTCGCCAGTTACCGCACCACCGCCCTCCTGGGCGGCGCGATGCTGGCGCTGGGCTGCGCCGTGCTCGCCTTCATGACGCCCACGAGCAGCCTCGCCTGGGCGACCGTCGGCTCGTTCCTGGTCGGAATCGGCATGGGCTCGTGCAACACGACCTACCTCGTCTCGGTGCAGGCCGCGGCCGCCATACGCGAGCGCGGTGCCGCGACCGCCTCGAACATGTTCATGCGCATCGTCGGCCAGTCGACCGGCGCTGCCCTGTTCGGTGCCCTGCTCAACGCCGGCCTCGACCACTTTGCAGCGATGGGAAACGCCGAAGCGATGGCCGTCTCGCTCCGCATCGTCCACATCGTGGCGGCGCTGGGCGGCTTCGCCGTGGTGCTGATGGCTTTCCAGCTGCCCGCGCGCCTCAACCCGCGCACGTCAGAGTGACGGCAGCGTATCGTCCGACTGCACGAGGAAATGGGCCGAAGCCGAGGCGACCGGCTTGGAGCGGTCGTCCTGCCAGGCTTCGGCGAACACGTTGACCATCCGCCGGCCCTGCTTGGTGACCTTGGCAGCGGCGATCACGTCGCGCGGGCCGGCCGAGCGCAGGTAGTCGACGGTGATGTTGACGATCTTCGGCACGGTCTGCGCGTCGGTCTCCCACAAGAGATGGAAGATCGCCGTCATCTCGAGCATCGCGCCGAGCGTGCCGCCATGGATCGCCGGCAGATGCGTGTTGCCGATCAGCGTGTCGTGATAGCGCATGCGGGTCAGCAGCTCGCCGGTCGTGGTCTCGGGAGCGATGTGCATCCACTTGGCGTAGGGAATCGCCTCGGCCAGCCGGGCGACGTCGCGCTTCCTGCGGGCCTCGTCGAGGCGCTTGATCAGATTGGTGCTCATTTGTTGAGCTCCTGGCTGACCAGTTGCGAGCGCGTCACCTCGCCCTTGGTGCCGAGCATGAACGTACCCGCAGCCGCCGCGACCGGATCCTTGGGGTCGCCCTGGTGGGCGAAGGCGCGCGTGAACGCAACCGAGCGGGTGATGCGGTAGCACTCCGCCTCGGCGATCACCGGCTTCTTCGGGTCCGCCGGCTTGGCGTAGTCGATGCGCAGGTCGAGGGTGGCGAAGGGCTTGGGCTCCTTGAGCAGCGTCGCCACCGCCATGCCGCAGCAACTGTCGAGCATCGCGGTGATCGGCCCGCCCGCCAGCACGCCGGTCTCGGGATTACCGACCAACTCGCGGCGCCAGTCGAGCCGCATCGAGGCAAGCCCGCGCGCGATCGCCAGCACCTTGATGCCGAGCGCCTTGTTGTGCGGGATCGTGTCGGAGAAAAGCTGCTGGAACAGCGCGACGCGTTCTTCGGGAGTGGTCAGCGGGGGTGTGGGCATGCGGCCATCATACTCTCGCCGGACCGCGGGCGTCCCGCCCGCTCATGATCGAGCGCATTCACATGGACGGATGAGCGGGCGGGACGCCCGTGGTCCGGCAAGAATTAAAGGCCCATCTGCCGCGCCGCGAGGTCCTTCATGATCTCGACCGAGCCGCCGCCGATCGACATGACCTTGGTCTCGCGATAGATGCGCTCGACCTTGGCGCCGCGCAGGTAGCCGGCGCCGCCGAAGATCTGCATCGCCTCGTTCGCGCAGAACTCCATCGCCCCGGTAGCAAGGTTCTTCAGCATGCAGATCTCGGCCACCGGCTTCTCACCCTGCCCGACCCGGTACGCGAGCAGCTCGAGCGTCGACTTCACCGCGTTGATGCGCATCGCCATGTCGACGAGCCGGTGGCGCACCACCTGGTTGGCGATCAGCGGCTTGCCGAAGGTGTGGCGCTCGCGGGCGTAGGCAATCGCCTCGTCGAGGCAGACCTTGGCGTAACCATAGGCGCCGGCCGACATGCCCAACCGCTCCTGGTTGAAGTTCAGCATGATGCCGATGAAGCCCTTGTTCTCGACCCCGATCAGGTTGTCGACGGGCACCTTCACGTTGTCGAAGAAGAGCTGCGCGGTATCGGAGGCCCACCAGCCCATCTTCTTGAGCTTCGTCCGCGCGAAACCTTCGCGGTCGCGCTCGATCAGCAGCAGCGACACGCCGCCCGCGCCCGGCCCGCCGGTGCGGACCGCGACGGTGAAGTAGTCCGCCCGCACGCCCGAAGTGATGAACATCTTCGAGCCGTTGACCACGTAGTGGTCGCCCTCGCGCCGCGCCGTCGTCTTGAGGTTGGCGACGTCCGAGCCGCCGCTCGGCTCGGTGATGGCGAGCGCGCTGATCTTGTCGCCCGCCAGCACCTCGGGCAGCACCTTGCGCTTCATCCATTCGGGCCCGAGCGCCGCGATCGGCGGGCTGCCGATCGTGTGGCTGTTCAGGCTGGCGTTGATGCCGCCGCTGCCGTGTCGCGCCAGCTCCTCAGACTTGATGATGCCGAAGAACGGATCGGTCGGGACGCCGCCATACGCCTCGGGAAAGCCGAGCTGCATCAAACCGGCGGCCGACGCCTTCCTGTAAAGCTCCCGCGGGAACTCCTCTGCTTCATCCCATGTGTCGACATTGGGCATGATCTCGCGGTCGACGAAGCGCCGGACCGTGGC
Source organism: Reyranella sp. (assembly GCA_036493235.1). Taxonomy (GTDB): domain Bacteria; phylum Pseudomonadota; class Alphaproteobacteria; order Reyranellales; family Reyranellaceae; genus Reyranella. The sequence goes on along the minus strand of DASXQC010000524.1, from coordinate 2,162 downwards.
CCGGAAGGCCTCGTGCTCGGGCGTGTAGAATGGGCTTGCGGACACCGCTTCCGGCAAAGGCAAGCGCAACGATTCGTTTCCGGCCATTGGAACAGCGTATCGCTCGTTGACACTGCTGAACAGCCGTTCATATTGGCAGGCAACAAGCGGCAAAGACCGCGGATTGCAGGGGCTGGAAACTGGTCATTTTTCTACAACTGACCCTAAATGGGTTGGCGGTGGGCTGCATCTACGGCCTTGTCGCTCTCGGTTTCGTCCTGATCTACAAGGCGACGGAACTGGTGAATTTCGCCCAGGGCGACCTGCTCATGCTGGGCGCCTTCGTCTGTTACATGTCGGTCGTCTGGTGGGGCCTGCCCTACTGGGCCGGGTTCGTGATCGCGGTCGTGGCGATCGGCGCGTTCGGCGCGCTGCTCGACCGCATCGTGCTGCGCCAGGTGATTGGCCAGCCGCAGTTCGCCGTGGTCATGCTGACCATCGGCCTCGGCGCCATGTTCCGCACCTTTGCGAGCGTCACCTGGGGCTCGGAGATCTACACCCTGCCGACGCCGTTCGGCGGGGTCTGGAACGTCGGCGGCGTGACGCTCAGCCATCAATACCTGTCGATCATCGCCGGCACCCTGATCCTGTGCGGCGGGCTCTACGCCTTCTTCAACCACACCCGCATCGGCATCGCCATGCAGGCGACCTCGCAGAACCAGCTCGCCGCCTATTACATGGGCATCCCGGTGAAGCTGATCTTCTCGCTGATCTGGGCGATCTCGGCGGGCGTCGCGGCGGCGGCCGGCATCCTGCTCGCGCCGGTGACCCTGATCGACACCAACATGGGCCTGGCGGTGGCGCTGAAGGCCTTCGCCGCGGCGGTGCTGGGCGGCTTCGGCTCGATCCCGGGGGCGCTGTTCGGCGGCATCATCATCGGCCTGATCGAGCTCTATGCCGGCGCCACCCTGCCCGAGGGCTTCAAGGACACCGCACCCTATATCGTGCTGCTGGCGATGCTGATCGTGCGGCCACAGGGCCTGTTCGGCTCGCTCGCGCGCAAGAAGGTGTAGACCGGTCATGCGTTTCCAGTTCAAGACCTCCTACAACCAAGACATCCGCCTGTTCCGCGACAAGGTCGACGGCTTCTGGTACGGCCTGCTCGCGATCGGCGTCGTCATCCTGCCGCTGTTGCTCGACGACTACTCGGTCGGCGAGATCTCCTGGGTCTTCATCTACGGGATCTGCGGCGTCTCGCTGATGGTGCTGGTCGGCTACACCGGCCTGGTGTCGCTGGGCCACGCGGCCTTCCTCGGCATCGGTGCCTATGCCCACGCCTACTTCATCATGCACGGCATGCCGTGGATCGTAGCGGTGGTCCTGGCCGTGATCATCACCACGGCCTGCGGCCTGATCGTCGGCCTGCCGGCGCTGCGCATGACCGGCATCTACCTCGCGATCGCAACGCTCGCCTTCTCGGTCATCATCCAGGAGGTGTTCAGCCGCTGGGAATCGGTGACCCACGGCTTCGCCGGCATGAAGGTCGATTCGCCGGTGATCTTCGGCTGGGCCGTCAACGACGGGCGCTCCTTCTACTTCCTCTGCCTGTTCTTCATGGTGATCGTGCTCTGGCTGACGCGGAACCTGCTGCGCGCCCCGACCGGCCGCGCCTGGATCGCTATCCGCGACAGCGAGATCGCCGCGCAGTCGATGGGCGTGAACCTCGCGATCTACAAGTCGATGGCCTTCGCCTACTCGGCTGGCGTGATGGGCCTCGCCGGTGCGCTGTTCGCGCACAAGGTCGGCTACCTCGCGCCCGACATCTTCACCATCCTGCTGTCGATCCAGTTCCTGCTGCTGGTGATCGTGGGCGGGCTGGGCTCGCTGCACGGCGCGGTGTTCGGCGCGATCTTCGTGGCGCTGCTGCCGCCCTTGATCGCCATCCTGCGCGATTCGATCCCCGACACCATGAACCAGTGGGCCCAGGAAACGGGCATCACTCCGATCGGCGTGCTGGGCAACGCGATCGGCGAGTTCCTGAAGAAGCCCGGCGTCGAGGCCGGCATCTTCGGCCTGATCCTGGTGCTGGTGATCCTGCTCGAGCCGCTCGGGATGTACGGCCGCTGGCTCAAGATCAAGCTCTTCTTCTCGACCTTCCCGATGTACAAGGCGTCGACCTTCAA
>DASXQC010000523.1:0-15689 GCA_036493235.1 Reyranella sp. | reverse complement strand
CCGAGGCCATCCCGCTCCGGGTCTGGCCCTGGCTGCTGGCGGGCGGGTTCGCGTTCTTCCTGGTCGTGGAGGGGGAGAAGTTCGTCATCCGGTCATCGCCATCTTTGCGACGGGTAGTTTCCGAAGCGGAGGCTGGCTGAGCGTCTTTCTGATCCCGTTGAGGCGGACTCTGCCTCAACGGGCGTTGGGATCGTACGGCGTCACGGGCAGCCCGGTCAGGGCGCCCCCGCGACCGTCACTGCGGCCGGCGCCGGCCAATCGATTGCGCGGAACTCTTAGCCGCGGCTGGGCAGCTTGATCTTGTCGTCCGTCAAGGCCTTCTCGAGCACCGGGATGGCGGAGCCGGGATTCCGGTTGCACTGCGTGAGGGCGTTCGCGGTCGAAACGGCCGGGTCCAGCTTGCCGTTGTAGGCGCGCCAGACCTCCGACAAGGCCTTGCAGTACTCGGTATCCTTTGACTGCGCAAAGCTGGCCATCGGACACGCAAGGACGGCAAATGCGAGAATACCTACGATTGTAACTTTCATGTTCCCTCTCCTAAAAAAGCCTCAAAGGACATTGCTCTTCTAGAAGAGGTGGGCGGCAGCTTGCATTGACTTTGATCAAACCAGGGCCGGCTTCAACCGCTGCTCGCGGTCACGCTGGAGGCGTTCTTCTGGATGAAACAGCAGGGCGCGTCGGACGCTCTCGGGCGCACGCCCGCGGTCAACATGATCACCGTCATCGCGCAGGTGTTCACCCTGCGCGCTGTCCGTCGCGGCGCACCGCGGCAACCGGTACCCGCTGCTGGGCATCGGCGCGGTCGTGATCCTGCAATTGATCTTTACCTACACAGCCCCGCTTTAGGCGACGTTCGGCACCGAGGCCATTCCGCTCCGGGTCTGGCCGTGGCTGCTCGCCGGCGGGCTGGCGTTCTTCCTTGTGGTGGAGGCAGAGAGGCTCATCATCCAGTCATCGGCCTCGCTGCGACGGGCTGTTGCCGATGTGGAGGCTGGCTGAGGGCCGCCAGTCTCACCCTGGCGGCCCCCATCGAGAGCGAAGGGAGAATGGTCATGCGCAACTTCACTGTATTCACTGTGCAGGTGCTGGCCCTTTCGATCGGCGCCTGCACCCAAACCGCGGCCCCATCCGCGCCCGTGACGGCAGGGCCAACGGATCCCAACTCGGTTACGACTTTCACGCTCGTGCTCCAGTCCGGCAGCATCACCGGCTGCGTGATGGCCGACCCGAGCACGAACCGTCCGGTCAAGCTCACGGTCATGAACGACAAGGCGGAATTGTTGACCGCGGGCGGCATCCACTATGGGCTCGATCGCATCGGGCCCGGCCGCTACGCCGGCGGTTACTACATCAAGATCGCGGCCGATCTTGCAGCCACACCCAAGCGCCTCACGGTCAGCAGCAATGACGGCGCTTGTAATTGGGCAGCCACGTCGGTGTAACGCGCGCTGGACGTCGATGTCACACACGTTGATCGGCAGGAAGGCGCCCAGCCCTGACGCGGGAAGATCACTAACGTGTGGACGCCGAAGCGCGTGACGTCGACGCCAAAGATGCGCGGCGCCGTCATGGTCTTTTGAGTGGGCGTCGCGCCCTAGCGGACCGGCACGCCCGTCGACAGGGCGCCGAGGAGCCACAGGATGAGCAGGATGACGAGGATCAGGCCGAGCACGCCGCCGAGGCCGCGCCCGCCGTAGGTGCGGTAGCCGTAGTAACCGCCTCCGCCACCGAACAGGATTACAAGGATAATGATGATCAGGATCAGGCTCATGGGGCGGCCTTTCGAGGGATGCAAGGGGTGCGGGCGTAACGCGGACCCGGGGCCGGGGTTCCGCCCTGTTGGCCGGTCGGTACGGTCGACGGTCAGCGGATCGTACTTCGTGATCGCCCGCCCCGGCCCGCCAGCGCCGGCGCAGCGCCACCGCCTCCATCGTCCGGTCGTAGTACCGGTCCCGCGCCGCCACCGGCTGCGCGAAAGATCGTTGCGTTCTGCATTCTCTCCCATATATAGTATACGTCAATTAACTACAGAGAAGTTTTGGAGGACGATGTGCGTGGTTTTTCGAGGGCGGCGGAAGTCGGTGGATTCGTGGACTCGGGCGCAAAAATGCCGATTCCATCGGCCTCCGACCGGTCCACATCGGAGTGGATTCCCGTGGACTCTTGCGCTGGGGGTGCGTCACTCCAGTGACGCGTCTTTGTCGATCAAGCCGAAGATCGGGCCACTGGAGTGGCGCGCCCCCAGCACGAGACTATCTGAGACTGCCGGCGACCACCCTCACCTTGCGCGGGGCGGCGATCCAGACTCCCACGGCACAGATCGCGCTGAAGGCGATGCCCAGCGCGAAGGCTGCGGTGTAGGTGCCGGTCAGATCGTGCAGCACGCCGGTGACGAGCGGGCCGACCGCGCCGCCGCCGATCAGCGCCACCATCAGCAGACTGAAGATCGAGCCGAAGCGCGGGCCCTCGAAGATCTCGGCAACGATCGGGCCCATCACGGCGGCGATCGCGTAGCCCAGCAGGCCCTGGCTCAGCACCATGATCCAGAGCAGCGGCTGCGACGGCGTTTGCGCCAGCAGCAGCAGCGCGACGTAGCAGACCGCGTAGCCGGCGCAGCTCATCGTCCAGACGATCTCGCGGCCGATCCGGTCGCTCATCGCGCCCAGCACGATCTGCCCCGGGATGCCGGCCATCGCCACCACGCCGAGCGACCACGCCGCCAGCATCGGGTCGAAGCCGATCTCGACCAGATACTTGGTCTGATGGATCTGCACGGAGTACCAGATCCAGCCGCCGGCGAAGACGGCGAGCGCCAGCCACCAGAAGCGGCCGGTGCGCACGGCGCGCGGCACCGTCCATTCGACGGCGGTCCACTCGGCGTCGACGATGTTGGACGGATGCTTCTTGCGCGTGCCCGCCGCCGTGTGGCTCTCGCCGTCGGGCAGCAGGCCGAGGCTGTCGGGGCTCTTGGCGATCAGCAGGTTGACCGGCACCAGCACGACCAGCGCGATCAGGCCGAGCTTCCAGCACGCCGTGCGCCAGCCCTCGTGCAGGATCAGCGCCTGCAGCCAGGGCAGGATCAGGATCGCGCCCACGCCGACGCCCGAGAAGGCGATGCCGATCGCCAGCGCCCGGTTGCGGACGAACCAGTACGGCAGGAACTGCGAATGGACCGAGTAGCTCATGCAGTTGGCGCCGATGCCGACCAGCAGGCCGAGCGTGCCGTAGAGATGCCACGGCGAACTGATCAGGGTGGCGCCGGCGAGGCCCGCGACGGTGATCAGCGTGCCGATCTCGATCACGAACCGGGGCCCGCGACGGTCGACCAGCCGGCCAAGCACCGGGCTGATCGCGGCCGAGACCAGGAAGCCGAACGAGAAGGCGCCGGCGGCGAGGCCACGGTCCCAGCCGAACTCGTCGACGATCGGCGGGAACATCAGCGAGAACGCGGTGCGCGCCGAGACGCTCAGCGCCATCGTCAGGAAGGCGACGGCGATGATCACCCAGCCATAGAAGAACGGCAGGCGGTGAGCGAGCCGCGTCAGGACGGGGTGCCGGGTCGACATGGCCGACTGCACTATCCCAGGCCGCCCCGCAGTGGCAATTTCGTGGGACGTAATGGGCAATTGGTTCCGCTGGGCGGGGCGGACTTGAACGGCGTGCGCGCCGCCGCTATCACCGAACGCGCCTGAAGGGAGACTTGCCGTGAAGATCAGCCGTACCGTCAAGAAGATCCTCGACAACTACGAAAGCGATTGCCCCGGCACCAAGACGAACCTCGCCCGCATGCTGATGCACGGCAAGCTGGGCGGTTCGGGCAAGATGGTGATCCTGCCGGTCGACCAGGGCTTCGAGCACGGTCCCGACCGTTCCTTCGCGCCGAACCCGGACGCGTTCGATCCGCATTACCACTACCAGCTCGCGATCGATGCGGGGCTGAACGCGTACGCCGCCCCGCTCGGTCCGCTCGAGGCCGGCGCCGACACTTTCGCCGGTGCGATCCCGACGATCCTCAAGCTCAACTCGGCCAACAGCCTGTCGACCAACAAGGACCAGGCGGTCACCGCCTCGGTGCACGACGCGCTACGGCTCGGCTGCGCGGCGATCGGCTTCACGATCTATCCGGGCTCCGAAGATCAGTACGAGATGATGGAGGAGATCCGCGAGATGGCGGCCGAAGCCAAGTCGGTCGGCCTCGCGGTGGTTATGTGGTCCTATCCGCGCGGCGGCAAGCTCGACAAGCCGGGCGAGACGGCGATGGACGTCACCGCCTATGCCGCCCACATGGCCGCCCTGCTCGGCGCGCACATCATCAAGGTCAAGCCGCCCAGCAACGTGCTGTGGCAGCCCGAGGCGAAGGCGGCCTACGAGAAGGCCAAGATCGACATCTCGACGCTCGCCAAGCGCATCGAGCACGTGATGCAGGCGACCTTCGCCGGCCGGCGCATCGTGGTGTTCTCGGGCGGCGAGGCGAAGGACCTCGAGGGCCTGTTCACCGAGATCCGCGGCCTGCGCGACGGCGGCGCCAACGGCTCGATCATCGGCCGCAACACCTTCCAGCGCCCGCGCGCCGAGGCGCTCGACATGCTCGATAAGATCATCGGCATCTACCAGGGCAAGATGTAACGGCTACAGGTTCAAGCTTTTACCCGGAGCCGCTCCCGAAATTCCTTCCCGGTCATCTTCGAATCGTTCGAAGCCGGAGGGGATATCCATCTGCCGCTGTCGATCTCTTCGATCTGTCTCGCCATGGCCTGCGACACGACGCGCGAGAACGGTCCCAGGTGAAGGTAAAAGGCGACCATCGCTCCGACCGCCTGGAGCGCGCCGGGATTATCGCGGGCGCAGACGTAGAGCGTCTTGAGATAGAGGCCGAGCAGCAGAGGCTGCTCCCGGACGACCGACCTGAGGAGACGATACAGCTCGACCCAGTCGCCGCGAGTAAGGCCGGCAACGCGCCACCGCGGCTTGGCGGCTTGCTTCTTTGACGGCCAGAAGCAGTCGAGCTTCCGGGCGGCGCGCGTCACACGCCCAAAAAATGCCTCCGGCGTGTAGATCCGGTCGATCACGCTCTTGTAGTCCACCAGCACATCGCGTCGCGGCCGCAGCGTTTCGAAATTCAGCCCGAGCATGCATTGATCGCCACCGCCCTCGTTCAACTTTTCCATGTGCCACGTCACGGGAAACAGGCGGCCCTCCCGCGCGAGCCTCGTCGTAAGCTGCGTATTCGCCAAAGCCGTGAGCAGGCCCGCCATGCAGATCGCAATGTCGGCATCCTCGATGCAGTCGACCATGCCATCGGCGATGCTGCCCTTCTCGCTGTCGAACCCCACGATGAAGCCGGCAATGACGAACATGCCTGCACGATAGATCTTGTGAATGCTCTCCGTCAGGTTTCGGTGGGCATTCTGTTTCTTCCGCGCGGCCACGAGCGTGTCGCCATCCGAGCTTTCGATGCCGACGAACACGACGAAGAAGCCGGCCTCGCGCATGAGCGCCAGCAGCGCATCGTCGTCGGCAAGGTTGACCGAAGCCTCGGTCGAGAAGACGAAGGGGTAATTGTGCTCCTTCTGCCACGCGATCAGCTCGGGCAGGAATGCCTTCACTGCCTTCTTGTTGCCGATGAAATTGTCGTCGACAAAATCGAGGTGTCCGCGATATCCGCCGCGATAAATCGCCTCCAGCTCGGCCAGCATTTGTACGGCTGTCTTGACGCGCGGCCTCCGGCCGTAGAGCTCGATGATGTCGCAGAACTCGCAATTGAAGGGACAGCCACGCGAAAACTGGATGGAGAGGTAGAGATAGTCGCTGCGCCGCAGGAGATCGTACCGGGCTACGGGGGTCTTGGTGATATCGGCCTTGAACTTTTCCGCCGTGAACGTGCCGTGGCGCCGACCTGCATCCCAGGCGGCGATGAACTCCTGGATGATCTCCTCGGCTTCACCGATCACGACGAAGTCGGCATGGGCGTAGAAATTCGGCTCCGAGGTGACATCCGGCCCGCCGACGACCACGACCTTGCCTCGGCTCTGCGCCAGGGCGATCACGCTCAGGCAATCAAGACGCTGGACGTTCATGCCCCCGGTCATCACCAGGTCGGCCCAGGCGAGGTCTGCCTCGGTGACGTCGGCGACGTTTCTGTCGACCAGCCGACAGGTCCACTCGGACGGCAGCAAGGCCGCGACCGTCAGGAGACCAAGGGGGATTGCGGAATGACGCGCACCGCGGACTTTGCTAGTGGCCTTGTTGTTCCAGAATGTGGCTACCGGGAACTGCGGCGACACCAGGAGCACATTGCAGGAATTCATAGGTCGTGGTTCCCATCGACGGGCAATGACGGCTTGGATGTCACAGCCGGTACAGTGCATGACCGCCGCGGCCGGGACTTGGTGCGACGGGCGGGCGCCATCCTGCCATGCCAGCCGGGCTGTAGAAATGCCGCCGAGCCCAACGGAAGGTCCCCAACCTCGACAAGGCCGGCGAGACGGCGATGGACATCACCGCCTACGCCGCCCACATAGCCGCCCTGCTCGGCGCGCACGTCATCAAGGTCAAAGCCGCCCAGCAACGTGCTGTGGCAGCCCGAGGCGAAGGCGGCCTGCGAGAAAGCCAAGATCGACATCTCGACGCTCGCCAAGCGCATCGAGCACGTGATGCAGGCGACCTTTGCCGGCCGGCGCATCGTGGTGTTCTCGGGCGGCGAGGCGAAGGACCTCGAGGGCCTGTTCACCGAGATCAGGGCCTTGCGCAACGGCGGCGCAACGGCCAGGGCAAGATTTAACGATCGCTCACGATTGACCGATATTGAGCTGAGGGGCCAGCCCTGCCGAGGGCAGCTCAGCTTTCGATCCCCGCAAGGCTGCCTTCAGGGAGCGAAGCAAGTTGATGGTCGTTCCGATGGGGGCAGGCAGGACGTTCCGGCAGATTGCGAGTTTGCGGATATACGTCTCGACGTGCCAGACCGCGCTCGATCCCTTGGGAAAATAGACTATATCTCCAGCGCTGACGGTGCGCGGACCACTTCCGTCGTCAAGGGTCACCGAGCCTTCGAGGAAATGCAGGGTTTCGTCGAAGGCGTAGTGCCATTGGAACTTTCCAGCAGTGCACTCCCAGATGGCGGTGAACGACTGTCCATCTGCGCTCGTGGATATGACTGCCGCCTTTACCTTCGGATCGCCCGAAATGATCCAGTCGCTATTGATAGGGCTTGGTTGCAACTCTTTCGTCGTCGACAGGTACTCGATCCCATACCCGTTCATTAAGTCCCCTTTTCAAATCCCAAGCTCATTTTTCTAGCGGGTTACACGCGCTCTGCAAGCGCCCCGTCACATATCTGACGTACTAACTCCGTTGCATTAGCCAGTTCAGTCTCGCGGCGATAGCAGCCGGGCGAGCCAGCTCAGCCGCGAGTTCTGCTCGCAGATCGTCAACAGCGCGATCGTCATCGGGATGCCGATGAACGCGCCGGGGATCTCCCACAGGAAGGCCCAGAAGAAGAAGGCGACCAGTATCACCAGTGGCGAGATCGCGAGCGCCCGACCGGCGATGACCGGCTCAATGTAGCTGCCGATCAGGAACTGGATCAGGTAGAGGCCGCCGAAGATCAGGATCACCGTCTGCCAGGATTCGAACTGGACGCTGGCGAACACCACCGGAAGGGCGACCGCCACGAGCGTCCCGATGTACGGGATGTAATTCAGCACGAAGGAGATGACGCCCCAGGCGATCGCCAGGTCGAGGCCGATGGAGAGCGTGAAGAGGAAGGCCGCGAGGCCCGTCATGATGCTGGCCAGCGTCCGGATCAGCATGTACTTGCGGATCTTCGCCGACATCTCCGCCGTCGTCCGCAGGACGTCGCCGCCGATCTTCGGCGCCATCGACTCCAGCCGCCGCCTGAAGACCTCGAGCTCGGTCAGGCCGAAGGTCAGCAGCAGGAACACGATGGCGCAGAAGCCGACGAACCGGTTGGCCTCCGCCGCGATGGTCCGCAGCAGGTCGATGAACGCGCGGGCGTCGTACTGGCCGGCTCCTTCGGCGATGAAGATGCCGTAGCTCTCGAGCCATTGCGTCCACCGCGCGTACAGCGTCTGGAAGCGCGCGACGTTGGCGATCGTCCAGTGGACGACGTCGTCGATGCTCCACACCACCGCCGCCGCGAGCGCCAGGATGACGAGCAGTGCCAGCAGGACGGTGAGCGCGAGCGCGGCGGGCCGTGGAAGCCGGGCCTCGAGCGCCTTCTGGAAGGGTTGGACCAGCGCCATGCCGAACAGCGTGAAGGCGATCGGCTCGAACACGACCCGTGCGAGATAGAGCGCGGCGACGACGAGGAACGTGGCGAGGAGAAGCTGGACGGAGCGCGCCATTCCGCTCACAGGTCCTCCAATCACAGGTCGCCTTCGTCCTCGGCTCTGGCGGCGGCACGGAACAGCAGCCAGAGGCTCAATGTCAGGACAACGATCTCGACCAGCATGGTGACGATCAGCCCCAGCAGGCTCACCATGTCGCCGGCCGACACCCAGCTCGCCGATCCGCTGCTCGTCGTCTGGATGACGGGAACGCCGGCCTGCGGCGCCCGCAGGAAGTAGAGCAGCAGCTGGACCACCTCGAACATCATCACCAGCGCCGAGAACACGATGCCGAGCGTGCTGGCGGCGGCGCCGGTCCAGGCGGCGCGCTGGAGCGAACCGACCGAGGGGCGGCCATTGGGATCCGCCATTCGCCGCGCAAGACGCGTGTAGCGGAAGAACCAGACCGTGGTGAATGCCAGGACGAGCAGGCTTGCGATCGTCAAATAACCGATCAGGGCAAAGCCGCCACGCGTGCCGACGCCGTCGCCGCCGCCGAACAGCGCGGCGTAGATCAGCAGGACAATCGGGATCGCTCCAATTCCGATCTGCAACCAGAAGCCGATCCATCCCACGCGCCGGAAGGCTCGCGAGATACCGCCATCGATCGATGCTGGCACTGCGTCCATCGCGCCCTCCGGCTCGCGCTTCGGCGAGACGGGTATTGTACGGAGGGTTACCGCGAAGACATTGACGCCAGGTCCCACCACCATGCCCGGCGTCCCAATCTGCGCTATCGTGACGGCGCTATCGTGAGGGACTCGTTTGCGGCGCGGCCGCCACGCTGGGGGAGCGCACGTGATAGGACAAGCTGAGGCTGTCGCCCCAGGCGAGGGAATAGAACTGCCACATCGCCAGCGCGATGAGCACGACGAGGGTCAGCACGATCAGGGCGAAGGACTTGTTTTCCACGACGTTCTTGGGGGGATATCGTGTGCGTTTCTTCGCCCGACAACGCACATGATGCGGGAAGGTCGCATCGACGATATGGCCGATACAACTTTCCGGCTGTCTGTATCCCGCACGACTTCCGCGTAACGAGGTGAGTTCATGAAGCCTTTCATTCGCCCTATCGTCGACGCGGATTTCCCGGCGTGGCTGCCGATGTGGACCGGGTACAACACCTTCTATAAGCGCACGCTGGCTGACGAGATCACGCGCAAGACCTGGGCCCGCTTCCTCGATCCCGCGAAGCCGATGCATGCGCTGGTCGCCGAGCAGGATGGCGCGCTGCTGGGCCTCGTGCACTATCTCTTCCATCCCGCGACGGCGATGGTCGAGGACAATTGCTACCTGGCCGATCTCTTCACTAACGAGAAGGCGCGCGGCAAGGGCGTCGGCCGGCTGCTGATCGAAGCGGTGTACGATGCCGCCCGCGCCGCCGGCTGCAGCCGAGTCTACTGGCAGACGAACGAGACCAACGCGGTCGCGCAGGTGCTCTACAACGACGTCGCCGACCGCTCCGGCTTCATCGTCTACCGCCGGCAGCTCTGACGATGCCCGACTGCCGACTGTACCTGATCTCGCCCGAACGGATCGAGCATCCGTCGATCTTCGCGGCCGACTTGCGCGCGGCGTTCGACGGCGGCGACGTCGCGGCGTTCCAGTTGCGATTGAAGGACGTCGACGACGACGCGATCGCGCGCGTCGCCGACACGCTGCGCCCGGTGTGCCAGCAGCGGGGCGTCGCCTTCATCCTTAACGACCGACCCGACCTCGCGGTGAAGCTCGACTGCGACGGCGTGCATGTCGGCCAGGACGACCTGCCCTATCGCGAGGCGCGGCGCATCGTCGGGCCCGACCGCCAGGTCGGCGTCACCTGCAAGGCGTCACGCCATCTCGCGATGGAGGCGGCCGAGGCCGGCGCCGACTACGTGGCGTTCGGTGCGTTCTTCAGCTCGACCACCAAGACCATCACCACGCCCGCGAGCCTCGAGATCCTCGAATGGTGGAACGGGCTGATGGAAGTGCCGTGCGTGGCGATCGGCGGCATCACCGTCGAGAACTGCCGGCCGGTGATCGCCGCCGGCGCCGATTTCCTGGCCGTCGCAGGCGGCGTGTGGAATCATCCCGACGGTCCCGAAGCTGCGGTGCGTGCGTTCAACGACATCTTCTCGGGGAACTAGCATGCCGATCATCAACATCGATGCGCTGCCGGAAATCACGATGCGGACCGGCGTGACCGGCCGCTGGCTCGTAGGCCACGAGCACGGCGCGGCGAGCACCAGCGTGCTGCGCAACTGGGTCGAACCCGGCGTCACAATCCCACGCCATCTCCACGACCAGGAGGAGATCGTCCTCGTCGAGTCGGGCGAGGTCTGGGTCGAGATCGACGGCGTGCGCACAGACGCCAGGCCCGGCCAGACCGTCATCATCCCGCCGCGCGCCGCTCACGCCTGGGGTACCGACAAGGGCAAGGCACAGGTCCTGTTCATCTGGCCCGTCCTCGATCCATTCGCGGCAGGCAAAAGCACTTACCTCGAGGGCAAGCCGCCGACTGTCGCGTGAGTCAACGAGCGGGTTGCAGCTCGAGACGCCGCGTCACGCCAACCGCCTCCAGGAACGTCTCGTCATGGCTGACGACGAGCAGCGCGCCGTCGTAGGCCTGCAGCCCCGCCTCCACCGCCTCGATCGATTCGATGTCGAGATGGTTGGTCGGCTCGTCGAGGATCAGGAGCGGCGGCGGATCGCCGGTCAGCACGCAGGCAAGTCCCGCCCGCAACATCTGTCCGCCACTCAGCGTCGCTGTGATCTGCAGCGCCGCATCGGCACGGAACATGAAGCGCGCCAGCGCGGCACGGCAGGCATTCTCGTCGACTTGGCGATTGATCCGCCGGAAATTGTCACGGATCGACAAGGCAGGGTCGAGCAGGCTCACCTGCTGATCGAGCAGGGCGAAGCGCGTCATCACCTGCACGCTCCCGCTCGCGGGCTGCAGCTGTCCGGTGATCAGGGCCAACAGCGTCGTCTTCCCCGAGCCGTTCGGACCAGTGACCGCGACGCGCTCGGGACCGGCGATGTCGAACGACAGCTCGTGCAGGACGGGCCGATGTTCGTAGCCCACGCTCACCGCGTCGACCTTCAGCACGATCCTGCCCGCGGGCAGGCCTGTCGACGGCAGCGCCATCGTGAGCGGCTGAAGCACCTCGACCTTCCGCCGTGCCGACGCTGCGTCGTCGAGCGCCTGCGTGCGCAAACGCTCGGCGGTCCTCGCATTGGCGCCGCTGGTGTTCTCGGCGCGATTCTTCATCGCGTTCAACTGGATACGCGGAATGTCGCCGCGCGAGCGCGTGCGCTCGCCACCACGATCCCGGCGCGCCTTGCGCTCTGTCGTCTCCTGGCTGCGCCGCGCGATCTCATCGACGCGGCGTTCCGCATCGGCCAGCTCACGCCGGGCCGATGCCAATTCGACGGCCTTGCGCTCGCGGTAATGGCTCCAGTTGCCGCCATAGCGTGTGGCGCCGAGCGTCGTCAGCTCGACTATGGCGTCCATGGTGTCGAGCAGCTCCCGATCGTGACTGACGACGATCGCGCCGCCGGTCCAATCTGCCAGCAGATCGATCACCATCCGCCGCCCCTCGCGATCGAGGTTGTTGGTCGGCTCGTCGAGCAGGATGAAGTCGGGCTCGGCAAACACCAATGCGGCCAGACCGGCGCGGGTGCGCTGGCCACCCGACAGGGTCGAAAGCCTGGTCGCCGCTGTCGCATCGAGGCCGAGCCGTGCCAGCGCCTCGGCGAGGCGCGCTTCCAGCGTCCAGTCGGCGCCGGCGAGTTCATCTGCGTTTGCCTGGCCCGCCTCGGCTCGGTCGAGTATCGCCACCGCGTGGCGCACGTCGAACAAATCGGCCACGGTTTCGTCTGCACCGACCTGCACGGTTTGGCGCAGCACGCCCAGCGTACCGTTCACCGTCACACGACCAGCCTGCGGCGCGAGATCACCGGCCATGAGCTTCAAGACGGTCGTCTTGCCTACGCCATTTCGGCCGACGAGCCCGGTGCGCTCGGTGGTGAAGCTCAAATCTACGTTGGAAAGAAGCGGTCGGCCCTCAGGCGTGGACCACGACAGATTGGCAAGAGCGATGGAAGCGGACATGGATTTCCCCGGCAGCAAGACGAAACGGTGTTGCGGTCGGGAAGAAATCCATTGCTCTCGATGTCCTGATGAATGATGGGCTTAGATAGCGGTGCCGCGCGACTTGTTCAAGCCGTCAGCGCCCCCGTCGGCGCACTGGTCAACGCACGGGCAACCACAGCACATCCTCGATTTGCTCCGCGCCACTCGCGAGCATGACCAGGCGGTCGAGGCCGAGCGCGATGCCGGCGCAGTCCGGCAGGCCGTGCTCCAGCGCAGCGAGGAAATCCTCGTCGACCGGCCAGCGCACGCCGTACAGTCGTTCCTTCTCGTCCATGTCGGCCTTGAGCCGCGCGCGCTGGATCGCCGGATCGGTCAGCTCGCCGAAGGCGTTGGCTAGCTCGACCCCGCAGGCATAGAGCTCGAAGCGCTCGGCGACCCGGGCATCGTCCGGCTTGGCGCGGGCGAGCGCTGCCATGTGGATCGGGTACTCGCACAGGATGGTCGCCCGGCCGACGCCGAGATGCAGCTCGATCTTCTCGAACATGATGCGGAAGAACACATCGTCCCACGAATCGCCTGCATGCATCGCAACGCCCGAGGCTTGCGAAAGCTTCGTCGCATCGCCGATGGTCGCGAACAGGTCGACGCCGGCATGGCGCTCGAATGCCTCGGCAACGGTCAACCGCTCGGGCGCTGCTGTCGGATCGCAGGTCCTGTCCTGCCAGCGCAGCTCCTTCGCCCCGATGATCGCCAGCAGCGCGGCGCAATCCTGCATGATGGTCTCGTAGCCGGCCCACGCACGATACCATTCGAGCATGGTGAATTCGGGATGATGCAGCGCCGAGCCCTCGGCGTTCCGGAAGACGCGCGCGAACTGGTAGAGCCGCGGCACGCCGCCGGCCAGCAGCTTCTTCATCGCGAATTCGGGCGAGCTGTGCAGCCAGCGCGGCTGCCCCCTGCCATCGGGCGTCTTCCACTCGGTGGCGAAGCCCGTGAGATGGACCTCGGCGCCCGGCGCCACCTGCAGGATCGGTGTCTCGACTTCGACGAAGCCCTGCTCGGCGAACCAGCCGCGCATCGCCGCGCGGATCAGCTCGCGCGCCTGCAGATACGGCAGGCGTCGGGCCAGCTTGTCGGGGCGCCATTCTGTCATGCCGGACCATCGCAT
This sequence comes from Reyranella sp., assembly GCA_036493235.1. Taxonomy (GTDB): domain Bacteria; phylum Pseudomonadota; class Alphaproteobacteria; order Reyranellales; family Reyranellaceae; genus Reyranella. The sequence goes on along the minus strand of DASXQC010000523.1, from coordinate 2,101 downwards.
GCGCCGTGTGCGGCGTGTAGGGTGCCGGCGTGACGTCCCGACAGATCGACCGGTTCTGCGCCGGCTTGCCCGCGGCCACGCGCATCGTGCAATGGGAGGGCGTCGCCGTATTCAAGGTTGGCGGCAAGATGTTCTGCCTGATCGCGCCTGAGGCGCATTCAGTCGGGCGAATCTCCTTCAAGTCGGCGCCCGAGCACTACGACGCGCTGAGCCGCTCGCCTGGCTTCCGGCCGGCGCCGTATCTCGCGCGCGCCAAGTGGGTGTCGGTCGACGATCCGGCGGCACTGACCGACGCCGAGATGAAGGCCTACCTGCGGCGCGCACACGCGGTCATCGCCGCGGCGCTGCCGAAGAAGAAGCAGAAAGAGCTGGGTCTGGCTTAGGCCGCGCGCGCCAGCTCGAGCCCGCGCTCCTCGATCGTGTCGCGGATGACGTCGAGCGGCTGGCGCCGATCGACGACGACCGACAGCACGCTGCGCCAGCGCGACCTGAGCTCGCCGCGGTGGCCCTGGAAGCCGAGCAACGGTAGGCACGGTTTGACCCACGGCCGGCGCAGCGATTCGCAGGCCGCGCCCTGGATGTCGAGCACGTCATGACGCTCGAGCTCGACGTGGAAGAAGTCGAGCGACTCGTGGCCCGCGGCAGTCTCGAATACGATGCTCGTGCCGTTGACCAGGTTGCCGATCGGCACCAGCGCCCCGTCGACGGCGATGGCATGCGCAGCGGTCAGGCAAAGATCCTGGGATGGCATGTTTTTGCCCAGCGCGTGGCGCTTGATGCGGACCGGCCGCGACGCGCCCGCCCACTCGCCTTTCACCCGGTTCAAGGTGAACCAGTCGACGGACTTGATTGGCGTGAGCCCCGCACGCCTGGTCGCGACCTTGTCGCCTGCCGTCAGGGTCTCGATCGCGCGATAGCCGTCGGCCGTCAGAACCAGCGTCCCGCGCAGGAAGCACGTCCCGCTGCTTCCGCCGCCCCCATGATGATGCTGGGCCCATGTCGGCCCCGTCGTTCCAACAATTGCCACTGCCGTCGTGCCGGCAATCTTGAGCAGATTGCGCCGCGCACGGTTGATCTTCCCCGTGTTAGTCATCGGTTTAGAATCCCCAAATTCACAACCCAGTATCGAGATTATCGCACAAAGGCTGTGAAGAGTCGAGAATATCCAAAATGAGTAGAGATGCCGCACCTTAGGCGGCGCGCCCGAGCGCCAGTCCGCGTTCCTCGAGACCGTCGCGGATGAGGTCGATCGGCTGGCGGTGATCGACCACCAGCGCCGCCGCGCTACGCAGCCGCGAGCGCAGCTCGCCGCGGCCACCCTCGAAGCTCAACATCGGCACACAGGTCTCGGCGAGCGGTTCGGCCAGCGATTCGCACGGCGCCCCCTCGGCATCGAGCGCGTCGTGGCGCTTGAGGGTGGAGCTCTCGATGAACGTGACCGCGCCATCCCGGCAAAGCGCGCCGCCATCGGGTCGCCAACTGCCAGTTGCTCGATTGGTCGGTAGCCGTCGTCGGTACGGATTCGGGTGCCGCGCAAGAAGCAGGGACCGCCGCCGGTGCCGCCGCCTGCAGTGGCGGGGCCGAAATCGCGGCAAGGGGCGCCCACGGTGACGCCGGCTGCCTTGAGGAGGCGCTCCGGAAACGGCTCAACCTGGGGGTCGAAGTCCCTGCCGTAAGGCAGAAACGTCGATATCCGGCCCAAGTTGCGGGCCCGTCCGGCCTTTGATAAAAGCCCGCGCCGGCCTCGCCCCAGCCTGGGAACGAGGCCGAATCCATTTCACCGACCGAGCGGTAACCCCATGAGAGTGCCTGTCAATTCAATCCGCGCCGGCAACGTCATCGACTACAACGGCAAGCTCTGGGTCGCGTCCAAGGTCCAGCACATCAGCCCGGGCAAGGGCGGCGCGTTCGTGGCGATCGAGGCCAAGGCGCTGCGTGAGGGCAACAAGCTGCAGGAACGCTTCCGCTCGGGCGAGATGATCGAGCAGGCTCACATCGAGGAGCGCGACTGCACCTTCCTGTTCGGAGACGACACCGGCTTCACGTTCATGGACAAGGAAAACTACGAGCAGCTCGTGGTCGGCAGCGACGTGCTCGATCC
>DASXQC010000522.1:0-3083 GCA_036493235.1 Reyranella sp. | reverse complement strand
CGAAGCCGACGAAGGCGAGACAATTTGGCAGGTCGCCCAGCGCCACGATGTCGACATCCCGCATCTCTGCTACTCGCCCGCGCCGAGCTACCGGCCCGACGGCAACTGCCGCGCCTGCATGGTCGAGATCGAGGGCGAGCGCGTGCTGGCCGCCTCCTGCCTGCGCAAGCCGACGCCGGGCATGAAGGTCGGCGTCAACACCGCGCGCGCCGAAGCCTCGCGCAAGATGGTGTTCGAGCTGCTGGTCGCCGACCAGCCCGAGCGCGCGACGTCGCACGATCCTGATTCGAAGTTCTGGAACTGGGCCGGCAAGGTCGGCGTCACCGAGAGCCGCTTCCCCGCCGACGAACGGCCGGTGATGGACATCAGCCATCCGGCGATGGCGGTGAACCTCGATGCCTGCATCAACTGCAATCTCTGCGTCCGCGCCTGCCGCGAAGTGCAGGTCAACGACGTGATCGGCATGGCCTTCCGCGGCCATCACGAGAAGATCGTCTTCGACTTCAACGACCCGATGGGCGACAGCTCATGCGTCGCCTGCGGCGAGTGCGTGCAGGCCTGCCCGACCGGTGCGTTGATGCCGTCGAGCCTGCTCAATTCCGAGCAGGAGCGGGTGGGCTACGCCGACCGCACGGTCGACAGCCTGTGCCCGTTCTGCGGTGTCGGCTGCCAGCTCACCTATCACATCAAGGACGACAAGATCCTCCACGTGACCGGCAAGGACGGTCCGGCGAATCACGAGCGGCTGTGCGTGAAGGGCCGCTTCGGCTTCGACTACGCGCACCATCCCGATCGCCTGACCGTGCCGCTGATCCGCAAGGACGATGCGCCCAAAGGCGCGGAAATCGAGATTGATCCGCGCAATCCCTGGACGCATTTCCGCGAGGCTACCTGGGAAGAGGCGATGGCGCGCGCCGCCCAGGGCCTGCTCGAGATCCGCGAGCGCAAGGGCGGCAAGGGGCTGGCGGGCTTCGGCTCGGCCAAGGGCTCCAACGAAGAGGCTTATCTCTTCCAGAAGTTGGTGCGCACCGGCTTCGACACCAACAACGTCGATCACTGCACGCGGCTCTGCCATGCCTCGTCGGTGGCGGCGCTGTTCGAAGGCATCGGCTCGGGCGCGGTGACGGCGCCGTTCTCGGCGGCGCTCGATGCCGAGACCATCATCGTGATCGGTGCCAACCCTACGTCCAACCATCCGGTGGCGGCGACCTTCATCAAGAACGCGGTCAAGCGCGGCGCTAATCTGATCGTCGCCGATCCCCGCGGCCAGGGCCTGTCGCGGCACGCCACGATCAATCTCCGGTTCAAGCCCGGCAGCGACGTGGCGATGCTGAACGCCATGCTGCACACGATCATCAAGGAAGATCTGACCGACAAGCAGTACATCGCGGGCTTCACCGAGGGCTTCCCCGAGCTGGCTGAGAAGATCGGCGAGTTCTCGCCCGAGGCGATGGAGAAGGTCTGCGGCATCCCGGCCGAGACACTCAAGACCGTGGCACGGATGTACGCCCGCTCCCGGGCCTCGATCATCTTCTGGGGCATGGGCATCTCCCAGCACGTGCACGGCACCGACAATGCGCGCTGCCTGATCGCGCTGGCGCTCACCACCGGCCAGGTGGCGCGGCCCGGCACTGGCTTGCATCCGTTGCGCGGCCAGAACAACGTGCAGGGCGCGTCGGACGCCGGCCTGATCCCGATGTTCTATCCCGACTACCGGCCGGTCGAATCGCCGGCGCACGACCAGTTCGAGAAGATCTGGGGCACCGAGCTCGATCCCAAGCGCGGCCTGACCGTGGTCGAGATCATGACCGCGATCCACGCCGGCACGATCGAGGGCATGTACATCATGGGTGAGAACCCGGCGATGTCGGACCCCGACGTGCACCACGCCCGCCAGGCGCTGGCCAAGCTGAAGCACCTCGTGGTGCAGGACATCTTCCTGACCGAGACGGCGTGGCATGCCGACGTCGTGCTGCCAGCCTCGGTGTTCCCGGAGAAGATCGGCACCTTCACCAACACCGACCGGCGCGTGCAGCTCGGGCGCACCGCGCTGCCGCTGCCCGGCCAGGCGCGGCTCGATCTCGACATCCTGATCGATCTCGCCAATCGCCTCGGCTGCGGCTGGACCTACAAGGATGTCGGAGAGGTCTACACCGAGATGGCAAGCACCATGCCGTCGCTCAATAACATCTCGTGGGAGCGGCTGGTGGACGAAGGTGCGGTGACCTATCCCGCCGATGCGCCCGACAAGCCCGGCAACGAGATCCTGTTCGCCGCCGGCTATCCCACCCAGAGCGGCCGCGGCAAGATCGTGCCGGCCGCCGTGCGGCCGCCGGACGAGATCCCCGACGCCGAGTATCCCTTCGTGCTGTCGACCGGCCGCGTGCTCGAGCACTGGCACACCGGCGCGATGACGCGCCGCGCGTCGGTGCTCGACGAGCTTGAGCCCGAGGCGATGGCCTTCCTGTCGCCGCGCGATGTCGAGCGGCTGGGCGTCGAGCGCGGCGACATGATCCGCGTCTCGACCCGCCGCGGCGCGATCGAGATCAAGGTGCGCGTCGATTCGGACGTACCGAACGGCATGATCTTCATCCCGTTCTGCTACGCAGAGGCGGCCGCCAACCTGCTCACCAACCCGGCGCTCGATCCGTTCGGCAAGATTCCCGAGTTCAAGTTCTGTGCCGCCCAGGTCGAGCCCATGAAGGCGATGGCCGAGGCCGCGGAGTGATAGTCCTCCCTGCGCGGAAGCGCGGGGAGGTGGCCGCCGGCGCTTCGCGCCGCCACCTCCCCATGCTTCGCATAGGGAGGAAGTTCTGTTAGCGGGATAGGCAATGGCCCAGCTTTCCGACGACTGCTTCGCTTTCGGCGGCAGCCTTCTCGCCATCGATGCTGCTCGACAGATGATCGTCGAGCGGGTCGTACCGGTCGCCGGTGTCGAGCGTGTGCCGTTGCGCCAGGCGCTGGGCCGCATCCTGGGCGAGGACATCAGTGCGTCGATCAACGTGCCCGGCCACGACAACTCCGCCGTCGACGGCTATGCCGTGCGCTTCGACGACCTGCACGCCGACCGTCCGACGACGCTG
>DASXQC010000521.1:0-4175 GCA_036493235.1 Reyranella sp. | reverse complement strand
CCGATCGTGATCCAGCTCGGCAGCTACGGCGACAAGCTGATCGCGCTGCCCAAGACCATCGAGACGCAGGCGCTGTTCTACAACCAGACCCTGTTCAAGAAGAATTCGTGGACGCCGCCCAAGAACCTCGCCGAGCTCGAGACGCTGGCCGGCACCATGATGAAGGCCGGCATCCAGCCGTTCGCCGCCGGCAATGCCGGCCAGCGCTTCGCCAACCGGCATATCCTCGGCATCTGCTACAACAACTACTGCTCGCCCGAGATGGTCTACAAGGCGCTGAGCGGCGAGATGCCGTGGAACGCGCCGGTCTTCGTCGAGGCGGTCGAGCTCCTGAAGAGCTGGTGGGACAAGGGCTGGTTCGGCGGCCAGAAGTACTTCTCGCTCAACATGAACCAGTCGTTCGCGCTGCTGGCGGCCGGCAAGGCGGCGATGGCGATGCAGGGCACCTGGGCCTTCCAGTGGGTGCCTGACACGTTCGAGAAGACCAAGCAGGAGATGGGCGTGGCGGCGCTGCCGCAGCTTGCGGACAAAGCGCCCTATCCGATCTTCGTGCTCGGCATCGGCGCCGATCTCGCGATCAACGCCGCCTCGCAGGTTGCCGAGGGCTGCGCCATGGTGCTCGACCGGATGATCGACTACGGCTTCGTTGAGAAGATGTCCAAGGTGTGGGAAGGCGAATGGAACATCCCGTTCGCCAAGCCCGCGCCGCCCACCACCAGCACCGACCCGGTCGAGGTCGAGGCTGCCAAGCTGCGCACCGGCCTCAACGAGGCGATGGTGAACGGCCGCTACGGCTACGCACCGTGGACCTTCTGGCCGTCCAAGACCGACGACTACATGAAGGGCGGCGTCGAGGAGGTCTGGCTGAAGCAGATCACGCCCAAGCAGTTCAGCGACAAGGTCAACGAGATCTTCCAGCAGGAGCTGAAGGACGGCGTCGTCAAGAAGCCCCCGCCGCGCGGGTAATGGACGTGCTCATGCTCTTCCGGACCGCGAGCCTCCGGCTCGCCCGGATTCATGAGCGAGCCGGAGGCTCGCGGTCCGGAAGAGCATGACCATGAGCTCTCCCCAACGACGCAAGAAGCCGCCGAGCCGCAAGATATTGTTCCTGCTGCCGGCGCTGATCGTGAGCCTGTCCGTCGTGCTGGTCCCGGTGATCGTCACGACGTTGCTCGCCTTCACCGACTGGAACGGCTTTGCCATGCCGAAGTGGGTCGGGCTGGCGAACTTCGCCGCCATCACGTCGGAGGCGCGCTTCTGGGCAGCGTTCCGCAACAACTGCCTCTACACGTTCCTGTTCGCCACCCTGCCGATGATCTGCTCGCTGTTTGCGGCGATGATGCTGATGATGATCCGCAAGGGACGGACCTTCTTCCAGGTCGTCTATTTCCTCCCCGTGACCATCGCCACGGTCATCCTCGCCCTGATCTGGCGCAGCATGATCTACAGCCCGACCACCGGCGTGGTCGGCTGGCTGCAGCAGCTCGGCGTGCCGATCGACAACCCGCTGGTCAATCCCGACACCTCGCTGCTGGGCGTCCTGTTCGTCGACATGTGGAGCTGGTGGGGCTACCTCACAGTCATCTACTTCGCGGCCCTGCGCCAGGTCGACCGCTCGCTGATCGAGGCCGCGCTGGTCGATGGCGCGTCGCGCTGGCAGACCTTCTGGCATGTGCTGCGGCCGACGATCCTGCCGACGGTGATGTTCATGCTGCTGATGAGCATCATCTGGTCGTTCCGGGTGTTCGACTGGATCTTCGTGCTGACCGAAGGCGGGCCGGGCTTCTCCAGCGAGGTGCTGGCGACGCTTGCCTACAAGACCGCCTTCCAGTCGTTCGAGGTCGGCCGCGCCTCGGCCTATTCGCTGTCGATGAGCCTGCTCGGCCTGGCGGCGATCGTCATCTACCTGCGCCTCCAGGCGCGGCGCGAGAAGGCCTGATGGAGTTGGGCTGACATGGAACTGCATATCGGCAAGCTCGCGAAGCTGTTCGTCTATGGGCTGCTGGGCGCGGCCGCCTTCTCGGTGGCGGCGCCCCTGGCGCTGATGATCCTGAACAGCTTGCGCAGCAACTTCGACATCCTGATGTCGCCGCTCGGCTGGCCGAGCGAGCCCGAATGGGGCGTGTTCGCGCGCGTCTGGAAGGAGGCCCAGCTCGGCCAGGCGATCGTCAACAGCCTGGTGATCGCCGGCGCGACGGTCGCAATCGTCTGCACCATCTCGTCGATGGCCGCTTGGGTGATCGCCCGCCGCTCGGTGCCGGGCTGGATGACGGTCAGCCTCTACTTCCTGGCGACCACGACCGTGCCGATCCAGATGTTCATGTTCCCGCTGTACTTCATGATGGCCAAGCTCGGGCTGATCAACAGCCCGGTCGCGGTGATCATCATCTACTCGGCGATCTTCACGCCGTTCTCGCTGTTCCTGCTGCGCACCTACGTGCTCGACGTGCCGATGGAGCTCGAGGAGGCCGCCCGCATCGACGGCGCCTCCGACTGGCAGGTCTTCGTGAAGGTGATCGTGCCACTGATCTCGCCCGGCCTGCTGACCGTGGCGTTGATCGTCGTCCTGAACGTGTGGAACGAGTTCCTGATCGCGATCACGTTCCTGCAGAATTCCGACTCTGCGACCGCGACCGCGCGCTTCTACCAGCTCACCGGCCGTTACGGGAACAACCTCGCCGACCTGATGGCCGTGGCGACCATCATCGCGCTGCCGACGCTGGTGTTCTTCGTGCTCGTCCAGCGCCGCTTCATCGAAGGCGTCTCGGCCGGCGCGGTGAAGGGGTGATCAACCCCTCCTCATTTGAATGGGGAGGGGTTTTCTTACCACCGCGCCATGAACTGGCGGATCGGTTCGGCGCCGGGATTGGTGAAGCGGCGGTCGACGACGATCGCTTTGCCGGTCGCGCCCTCGCCGTAATAGAGCGCGTTCCAGTCGTTGTCGGCGTCGATGTAGGAGCCTTCGAGCGAGACGCCGGCGAACAGGCCGTTGGAGTTGGCAAAGGCCACGATGTCGGCGCCCAGCGCCGACGTGCTGGCGCCCTCGAAACCGGCGCCGACTGCAACCATGGTGACACCCGCCTCGGCCCCGAACTTGAACTTGTGGTCGAGGATCGCGTGCAGGCCCTTCTCGGTTCGGAGGATGAAGACGATCTCGCTCACCTTGCCGCCGACCTGGAAGCCGACGCTGCCCGAGCCGAGGCCGTAGAAGGCGGGATAGCTCCAGTCGCTGCGCCCCGTCCGGCTCATCAGGACGCCGCGGCCGCCGGCGGCGCCGATGATGAAGCCGCCCTGCACCAGCTCGGGCACGATCATCACGCCCTGGGCGTTGTTCATCACCTTGCGGGCGTCGGGAAAATCCTTGCCGTCCAGGATCTTGCGGCCCGTGTCGAGGCTTTGGTCGACAAGCGATTGGCGTTTGGCATCCGCCCGCGCAGCAACAGGTGCGAGGAAGGCGGCCGCAGTCCCGGCCAGAAGGGATCGGCGATCGAGCATCGTTTTCGGCTCCTTTTTGGATCGCGACCGACGCCGGGGAAGCGCCTTTACGGCCACGACAGCCGAATCATACCACGGTTCAGGGCAAAATTGGGGCCGGCCGGTCCTTCAAAACGAGCGGGAGGCCCGCGGTCATTAAAATGACTCGGTCGGCCCGCTCAGCCATGCGCATGTTGAGGCGGCCCTGCGCGTCGCGAAACGCTCGGCCGAGTGGCGTGTCGGGGACGATGCCCAAACCGACCTCGTTGCTGACGAACACCACCGGCACGGCGAGCGTCTCGAGCGCCCGCAGGAGATCGTCGGTCGCCGCGTCGACATCGGCCCCGCCCAGCATGACGTTGGTGAGCCACAGGGTCAGGCAATCGACCAGCACCGGCCGGCCCTGCTCGGCGGCCGAGGCGAGTGCGTTATCGAGCTTCAGCGGCTCCTCGAGCGTGGTCCAGTTCGAGCCGCGGCGGACGCGATGGGCGGAGATGCGGGTTGCCATCTCGACGTCGCCGGCCTGGGCGGTGGCGATATAGACCGCGGCCTGCGGCGGCGCGCCGTGCAGGCTGGCGGTCGCGAGCTTCTCGGCGTGCGTGCTCTTGCCCGAGCGCGCACCGCCCAGCACCAGGGTGACGGGCGGCAACGGGAAGGCCGGGATATGCTCCATCAGGCCTGTTTTGCCCGGACGAGCCAGC
>DASXQC010000520.1:0-21325 GCA_036493235.1 Reyranella sp. | reverse complement strand
ATCAGCAGCGGCGTCTGCCAGACCTGCTCGGTCGCCGGCGCGTACTGGATGAGCTGCATGACCTCGTTCTGGAAGACGACCTTGCCGGGGGAGGTCGCGACGTTGCCGCCGACCTTGAAGGCATCCATGTCGGTCTGGCGGATCGCGAGGTTGCCCTTGCCGCGCTCGAGGTCGGTCAGGAGGTTCTGCAGCCCCTTGACCAGGTTCTCGCCCTTGCTCTCGACTGTCGCCTTCACGACTTGCGGGTTGGTCATGGCGAAGTTGCTGGGCGACATCGCGTCGATGAACTGGCGCGTGTAGAACTCGACCTTCTGCGCCGTCTTGTCGTCGACGCCCTCGACCTCCTTGATGGTGCCTTGCAGCCAGCGCGCGGTCATCAGGTAGGACTGCTTGAGGTAATCGAACACGACCTCGTCGCGCCAGGCGGGATCGTTGAAGCGCTTATCACCCTTGGCGGGTTCGGCGATCGGCTCGACCGGCTGGCCCATCATGCGCTGCGCCGTGACCTGCCACAGCTTCATGTACTGGCCCCACAGGTCCATCTGCGCCTTCAGGAGCCGATTGGGGTCGGCCAGCATCCGGGCGGTGAAGTCGGTGAAGGTCTGGGTGAGCTTGAGTGGGTCGACCGGCTGGGGGCCTTCGGCCTGGTAGCGCTCGGCGAACTCGGCCAGCAGCTTCTGGCTGCGCTCGGCAATGTCGGTGAAAGCCGCCTGCATCTTCTCCGCCTCGGCCGCCGAGAGGCCCGGAGCGACCTCGGGGGAAGGGCTGTCCGTCATGCGTTTCCCCTGTCAAATCAGTGGCTTTGCGCCATTTCTTGCGATACTTTTAACTGCACGAAACAATACCTTGTACCCCTTCTAGGTAAGTTGCGATACCACAGGGGGCAAACTACGAAGGTGACAATGCGGACGTCTCTGGCGGTGGGTGTGGCCGCCCTCATTCTGCTCAGCGGTTGCGACTGGTTGGGAATTGGCAGCGGTACGCCGACCTCGAGCGAGAAGGCGCGCCCCGGTGCCGAGCGCCAGATCGGCGTGACCAACAGCCTGCCGGCTGCCCGCGCTGCCGGTGGCTACGATTCTTCGTTCGCTCCGGTCGACGAGACCCGCAGCGCGCCCAGGATCGGCTCGGTGGTCCAGGGCAAGGGCGGACAGAAGGCGCAGAAGGAAGCCGCCGAGAAGGATTCGAACCAGCGCGAATCCCGCGATCGCGAGGATCGAGCCCGCGAGCAGCGCGAGGCTGACCTCAAGAAGGCCCAGGCTGACAAGTCAGGTGGCAAGCCCGCGACGCCGAGCGATACCACGCCGCCTGCGGCGCCGGCGCCATCCGCCGATGCGGTCCCGCCGCCACCCGCACCGCCGCTTGCGGCTCCCGTGACGTCTGCACCGCTGACGCCGCCGCCGGCCTCGGCTCCACCGGCGGCTCCGGCCGCGCCTTCCTCCGACACCAAGCAATAAGACCCCGACCATGGACGATTCAGAATTCCACCGGCTGAAGCGCCTGCCGCCGTACGTCTTCGCGGAAGTGAACGCGATGAAGGCGCGAGCCCGTGCCGCCGGCGCGGACGTGATCGATCTCGGCATGGGCAACCCCGACCTGCCGACTGCGCCGCATATCGTCGCCAAGCTCGCCGAGGCCGCCGCCAATCCGCGCGCGCATGGCTACTCTGCCTCGCGCGGCATCCCGGGCCTGCGCCGCGCCCAGGCGGCGTACTACGCGCGCCGTTTCAACGTCGATCTCGATCCCGAGTTCGAGGTCATCGTCACCCTCGGCTCGAAGGAAGGCCTCGCCAATCTCGCGCAGGCGATCACCTCGCCGGGCGACATCGTGCTGGTGCCGAACCCCAGCTATCCGATCCATCCCTATGGCTTCATCATCGCCGGCGGCTCGGTGCGCCACATCCCGGTGCCGGGCGCGCATTCGACGACTGACTTCCTGGCCGCGCTCGAGCGGGCGGTGCGCCACACCGTGCCCAAGCCGATCGCGCTGGTGCTGAACTACCCGTCGAATCCGACGGCGCAGGTGGTCGATCTCGATTTCTATGCGGCCGTCGTCGACTTCTGCAAACGCCAGGGCATCTGGATCTTGAGCGATCTCGCCTACGCCGAGATCTACTTCGATGGCAATCCGCCGCCGTCGGTCCTGCAGGTGCCCGGTGCGCGCGACATCGCCGTCGAGTTCACCTCGATGAGCAAGACCTACTCGATGGCCGGCTGGCGCATCGGCTTCGCGGCCGGCAACAAGACGCTGATCACCGCGCTGACCCGCATCAAGTCGTACCTCGACTACGGCGCCTTCACGCCGATCCAGGTCGCCGCGACCGCCGCCCTGAACGGCCCGCAGGACTGCATCGTCGAGGCGCGCAACACCTATCAGGAGCGCCGCGACGTGCTGATCGAAGGCCTGACTGCGGCGGGCTGGGAACTGCCCGCGCCGTCCGCGTCGATGTTCGCCTGGGCGCCGATCCCGAAAGCCTTCGAGGAGCTAGGCTCGCTCGCCTTCTCCAAGTTGCTGCTGACGCAGGCCAGTGTCGCGGTGTCGCCGGGCATCGGTTTCGGCGAGCATGGCGACGCCCATGTCCGCATCGCCATGGTCGAGAACAAGCACCGCATCCGGCAGGCGATTCGCAACATCCGCCAGGTGATGATCGATCCCTCGCGGTCGATCGATCTTTACTTGCGCGGCGTCGGTGACAACATCACGCCGCTCAAGGCGCGCGCCTGAACCGGACGACCATGACTGGACCTCTGAAGATCGGCATCGCCGGCCTCGGCACCGTAGGTGCGGGCGTCGTGAAGCTGCTCGCCGAGCACGATCGCCTGCTGTCGCTGCGCGGCGGCCGGCGCCTCAAGCTGGTGGCCGTGAGCGCACGCTCGAAAGCCAAGAAGCGCGACATCGACTTGGGTGGCGTGCGCTGGGAGAAGGACCCGCTGGCCCTCGCCACAGCGCCCGACATCGACGTCGTCGTCGAACTGATCGGTGGCTCGAGCGGCGTGGCCAAACGGCTGGCCGAGCGCGCGCTGCGGTCGGGCACGCATGTCGTCACCGCCAACAAGGCGCTGCTCGCGAGCCACGGCGCCGAGCTTGCGGCGCTCGCCGAGAAGCGCGGCGCGATCCTCGCCTTCGAGGCGGCGGTTGCGGGCGGCATCCCGATCATCAAGGCGCTGCGCGAAGGCTTGGTCGGCAACCGGGTGGCGCGCCTCTATGGCATCCTCAACGGCACCTGCAACTACATCCTGACCACCATGCGCGAGACCGGCCGCGACTTCGGCGTCGTGCTGGCCGAGGCGCAGGCGGCGGGTTACGCCGAAGCCGATCCGTCATTCGACGTCGACGGCATCGATGCAGCGCACAAGCTCGCGGTGCTGACCGGTGCGGCTTTCGGCGCCAGGGTCAACTTCGCCGGTATTCATGTCGAGGGCATCCGCCGCGTCACCTCGATGGACATCGGCTTCGCCGAGGAGCTGAACCATCGCATCAAGCTCCTGGGCCTCGCGCGCGAGACGCCGTACGGAATCGAACAGCGTGTGCATCCCTGTTTGGTGCCTCTTTCGGCGCCGATCGCCCACATCGAGGGCGTGTTCAACGCTGTGGCAATCGACGGCGACTTCGTCGGCAAGACCATGTTCCAGGGACGCGGCGCGGGGCAGGGGCCGACCGCCTCGGCGGTGGTGGCCGACCTCATCGACGTGGCGCGCGGTCGGCACATGCCGGCCTTCGTCGTGCCGGCCGACAAGCTCGCCGACAAGAAGGCAGCGCCGATGGCCCGCCATGTCGGCGCCTATTACATCCGCCTGATGGTACAGGACCGTCCCGGCGTGATCGCGGCGATCTCCAAGGCGTTGGCCGAGGAGCGCATTTCGCTCGAGTCGATGATACAACGCGGTCGGTCCGAGACAGGCGAGGTGCCGGTGGTGCTGACCACGCACGAGACGGAGGAGGCGCGCATGCAGCGCGCGCTGTCGCGCATCTCGAAGCTGAAGGCGGTGGCCGAAGAGCCCTGCCTGATCCGCATCGAATCGTTCTAGAGAGAAGGCGCTGGGAAGGCGCCAATGGAGGAAGCTATGGCCGAAGTTGGCAAGATGGACCGCAACCTCGCCCTCGAGGCCGTGCGCGTGACCGAGGCCGCTGCGCTGGCCGCGTCCAAGCTGATGGGCCGCGGCGACGAGAAGGCGGCCGACCAGGCCGCGGTCGATGCGATGCGCTCGGCGCTCAACACCCTGTCGATCGACGGGACTGTTGTTATCGGCGAGGGCGAGCGCGACGAGGCGCCGATGCTCTATATCGGCGAGAAGGTCGGCTCGGGCGGGCCGAAGATCGACATCGCGCTCGATCCACTGGAGGGCACGACCATCACCGCCAAGGGCCTGCCGAACGGCCTCGCCGTGCTGGCGATGGCGGAGGACGGCGGCTTCCTCAATGCGCCCGACGTCTACATGGACAAGATCGCCGTCGGCGGCGGCCTGCCCGACGGCGTGGTCGATCTCGACAAATCCCCCAAGGAGAACCTCGCCGACCTCGCCAAGGCCAAGAAGATGCAAGTGTCGGACCTCGTGGTCTGCATCCTCGACCGGCCGCGCCATTCCGAGCTGATCGCCAAGGTGCGCGAGGCAGGCGCCCGCATCATGCTGATCGGCGACGGCGACGTGTCGGGCGTGATCGCCACCTCGACCGGCGATTCGGGCATCGACCTCTACATCGGCTCGGGCGGCGCGCCGGAGGGTGTGCTGGCGGCCGCGGCGCTGCGGGCGATCGGCGGCCAGATGCAGGGCCGGCTGCTGTTCCGCAACGACGACGAGAAGGGCCGCGCGAAGAAGTGGGGCATCACCGACCTCAACCGCAAGTACTCGATGCTCGACATGGCCAAGGGCGACGTGATGTTCGCCGCGACCGGCGTGACCTCGGGCTCGATGCTCAAGGGCGTCCGCCGCTTCGGCAACGGCGCGGAAACGCACTCCATCGTCATGCGGTCGAAGACCGGCACGGTGCGGTGGGTTTCGGCCCATCACAATTTCTCGATAAAGACTGGTCTGCCGAGCTGGGCCTGATCATGATGGAGGCATGCGGACAGCGCTGATCGCCTGTCTATTCCTCGCATGCGGCGCAGCCGGCGCCGCGGCGCAGGGGGAGAACTGCCGCAATTTCTCCTGGTCGGTCGGCCGTACGATCGACCTGTTCGACGAGCCCCTGCCGACGGTGCAGAGCGCGCAATCGCTGCCCAAGGAGGGCGTATTCGCGCTGCTGCTGAGGCCGGTCTCCGACGTGATCTACATGAAGACGCCCGAGCGCGGCAGCGATGGGTCGTGGGGCGCCGTGATCACCCTGGAGAGCGTGCCGGCCGGCCGCTACCAGATCGCCTTGTCGGACGATGCCTGGGTCGAGGCGATCCAGGACGACAAGCGGCTCGTCACCTTCGCCTCGAAGCAGTCCAGGGAATGTCGGGGCGTTCGCCACAGCGTCGACGTCGACGTTCAGAGCGACCCGCTCACCCTGCAGATCGGCGGCGCCCATGTCCGCCGCCTCAACATCGCCGTGGTGCGCGTCTGGCCGTTCGAATGGCGGTGGTGATCGGGGCTACAAAGCGTCGGCGTCGAGTGCGTTGATATAGCAATCGGGCAGGTGATCCCGTATCGGCGGCGGCAGAGATTCGACGATCACGGCCACCGACGGCGGCCGGCCGTGCATGATCCGGCGACCCAGCGCGATATCGCCCACCAGGGCGAGGCGGCGGCCGAAGTCGATCAGCTCTGAGCCGGGGTCGTTTATCAGGGCCCGGAGTTGCGCCGCCGACGCGGCCGAGAACAGAGGATCGTCCAGGCCCGGATCGGCCGACAGAGTCTGCGGATCGAAGCGACCGCCGCGGTCGCACCGCAACAGGCAGCCGACATGGCGAAGGCCGAGCGTCGACGGCGCGACGGTTGGCACAATGTCCTTGCCGTGAACCAGCCGGTAGGTCCGCCCGCCAAGCGCCGGATTATAGACATCGCGCGCAAACGCAACGCTGCCCGGGCGCGGCATGCCGAAGGTGTAGACGCCGGCGACATCGATCCGATTGGTCTGCAGCACCTGGGCGGCAATGGCGGCGACGGCGCCCCCAAGGCTGTGGCCCGTCACGAAAAGCGGCTGATCGACGGGACGGGCGCGCGCGATTGCCAGGACCTGCTTCTCCACCGCCTCGAAGGCCTGGCGAAAGCCGTCGGCGGTGCTGCCCGGCTCGGTCCGGAAATTGAAGTTGGAGACCCAGTTGGCCAGCGAGACGGGGTCGGTGCCGGCGAAGGACAGGATCGTGGTGCCGCGGCCGAAAGCGGCGACCGCATGCGTGCTGGCGATCGGCAAGACGCTATGGGCATCGCCGAAGATGATGCCATCGACGGGAAGCTGCATCTGCCAGCTTCCCAGGATGTCGCTCACTTTGTCGCGATCGGCCGTCTCGTAGGCGAGTTGGGACATCCACGCCAGAGCGCGCGCCGTGCCAAGATTGAACTTCCCGGCCGCGGAAAATTCGTCGAAGGCAGTGGGTCTATAGCTCGCGCGCAGCAGCGTCGTCAGGTTGCTCACGAGGCCGTCTCTCCTCAGTCCATCGCGTCGGCGATGATGACGTCCGCGGCCTTCTCCGCTGCCATGTAGATCGCGCTGGCGATGAAGTAGCCAGGGATGCGCGGGAAGATCGAGGCATCGACCACGCGCAGGCCGGCAGTGCCATGGACCCGGAAATCGCTCGACAGAACATAGCCGTCCTTGCGCGGGCCGATGGCGCAGGTGCCGCAGGCATGATGGCCCCAGGCATGCTCGCGCACGTACTGCTGCAGCTCGGCATCTGTCTGGTGGGCGGGACCCGGCACGTCCTCGGCGACAAAGATCCCGCATTTGAACAGTGGCTCGGCCAGCTGGCGGGCGCGGTGGATACCCTCGACGACGGCCTTGAGGTCCCTTTCTCCGGGATCGTCGGCATGGTCGAAGTAGCGGAAGTCGATGAGCGGCGGCTCGGTCGGGTCCTTGGAGTGCAGGGTGACCCGACCGGCGCGGTTGCGAGTGTGCGCCTTCAGGATCGCCCAAGTGAGGTGGTTGCGATGCTCGGCGACCGCCCGAGAGTAGCCGGGGAAGTATCCGGTGAAGGGCGCCAGCAGCGACATCACGAAGAGATCGGGCAGCCCGTCGTGGACCTGGGCGGACTTCGCGGCGACGCAGAGCGCGGCTCCGTTGGAGCTGTACATGCCACCGCCCCAGCGCTTCCACTGGCGCCACAGCTTGTCGCCGTGCTCGAAGGTGGCGTCGCGCAGGGATGGCCAGGTCGGCGCGCCGATGCGGTTGACGACGCCGATCTCGTAGCGGTCCTGGAGGTGATGGCCCACGCCGGGCAGGTCGACGCGCGGCTCGACATGGAGATGCTGGAGCTCGGCCTCCGGACCGATGCCCGACAGCATCAGCAGCTGCGGCGTGTTGAAGGCGCCGCCGGACAGGATGACCTCGCGGCGGGCCCGGATGCGGCGCACCTCGTGTTGCGTCTCGGGATGCCGGTGCGCCCGGTACTGATTGGCGCCCAAGCGATACTCGACGCCGGTCGCGCGCGCGTGGTCGTCGAGCAGGACGCGCGTGGCGAGGCAGTTCAGCCGGATGTCGAGGTGCCGGGGATAGCGACCGGCGACCTCACGCAGGCGCTCGCGTGTGCCGTTGCGCGCATGGCGGCGCGTCGAGAGCGGCGTGTAGAACAGCCCCTCGGCGGCCGAGGCCAGCACCGAGCGATCGTTCGGATCACCGAAGGAGCGCACCAGCACCTTGAGGCGCTGCCACCAGCCGCGCTTTACGCCGAGCGCTGCCAGGGCGGAGTTCGCCATAGCGCCGACCAGCTCGCCATCGTCGAGAGCCTCGCGCGGCAGCGCCTTTTCCGTCTGCAGCCAGCCCCGCCAGCCATGGCCGGTCTTGCGGATGCCGATCATCGCCAGCACTGCCCACAGCCAGCGATGGCGACAGCGTTCCACGCGGGCGAAATAGCGGGCCATGCGCGCGGCGCACCATGACTTGTCGCCAGTCGATCGTGCGAGATCGTCCCAGTCGGCGTCGGGCGGGGCGATGAAGATCAGCGCATTGTGAGCCGAGCATCCGCCGAGGCACGACGAGCGCGGATAGAGCACGCCATCCACCTTCCGGCCGTCCCACTCGGCGCGGTAGGCGGGATCGAGCTTGCGCTGGGCGAGCTTGGGATAATGGTGAACGAAGAAGTGCCATGACAGCGCGTCATTCTCGCTGGCGAAGGGATGGAAGCCCGGGACGTCGTAGTCGTCCGGCAGCCGGTTGCCATCGGGCACCAGCGGATCGCCGCCAACGAGTTCACGCGGATCGCCTCCCGCCTCGAGCACCACGACATGCCAGCCGGCCTCTGCCAGCCGCGCGGCAACGGTGCCGCCGCCGGGGCCGGAGCCGACGACGACGTAGTCGCAGACGTCGTCGGCGGGAGGGACGCTGGCCATGTCGACCGCCTAGAACATATTCCGTCCGGCCGGAATCGGCCGGACGGAATATGCCTGTTGCAACAAATATCGCCCGTGCGCGCATTTCCACTCAGATGGAACCGCGCCAGCGGGCCAATGGGACAAGTGACGATCGTGCGGGCGCGGTTCCATCTGAGTGGAAATCGCTCTAGAAGGTCTTCAAGAACTCGATCAGGGCGTTCTTGTCCGCATCGGTCAGCCCGGCTTCCTGGCCGAAACGATCGGTACCGAAATAATGCCCCCGATTGATGACGTAGTCGGGGCAGATGCTGAGATCGTAGAGCTCGCGCCCCAGCGGTGTGAGGATCTTGTAGCTGGCGTCGGGGTCCTTGTGCATCGCCGCCAGGTCGTGCCGCAGCCGCAAGGCCATGCTCACCACCTTCCACGTTCGGCCAATATCGGCGAGCACGCCGGCTTCCTGGGGGAGTGGATCGAAGTTCCCGAGGAAGCCGATCGGCGTTCCCTCCGGAATCGGCCCGAGCTTCAGGTCACCTTTGTCGGTGAAGCCGCCCGGCAGCACCCAGTTCAATGGTCCCTTCAGGGCCACCAGCGCGTCCGGCAGGAATCCGTGCGGCACCTTGAGCCAGCTTGCCTCGGTCGTGCGGGCAATCTCGCCGACCCCGAGATCGCCCATTACCGCGTCGGGCTTGCGCCTATCCGGCCACAGCATCTGTTCGATACCGGTCCTGAAGAGCTTCATGCGCGTCTCGATCGAGGGATCGTACGAGAACTCGCCGACGGAATTGTTGAGCAGATAGGGCGCCGTCGACCACAGGCTGATCAGCGACGGCGGCCGCGTGTAGCCGCGCCCGCCAGCCGGCATGTTGTATTTGCGCTGCGAACCGTTGATCGGATCGGTCACCGAGATCTCGCCGACCGACGGCAGGTCCTTGTAGCTCTCCGACGAGAAGTTGTCCCAGATGTTGTCGCGCAGCGCGTTGCGGGCGAGGGGGCTGCAGGCGTTGGTCTGCAGCAGCGTCACCGGCACGCGGAACTCGGTCGAGAGATAGTTGTCCTTGAGGAAGTCCGGTGCATGGACGATCGCCTTCATGCGCGTCTTGAAGTCGTCCGTCTTGGTCCAGCTCCAATACTTGCTCCAGCAGTCGAGATAGCCCGGGCCGTTGCAGCGTTCCGTTCCGGGGCCTTCCATGCCGATGATCGGTCGCGGCAGGTGGTTGAGGCCGGAATGGCAGCGCGCGCAATTCTCGGCGAACACATCCTTGCCGCGCTCGATCGTGGCGGCATCGGCGGTGAGGTACTTGTCGCGCTCGGCAGGCGGCAGCGACTCGAGCCGGTCAGGCTGGCCGGCGGCCAGCAGGTACTGTGCCATGTAGATCGTCTGCTGCTCGGTCGCCTGCCAATAGACGGAGTTGCGTTTGGCGTCGGCGATCTTGATCGGGCTCATCGGCTCGACACTGACGAACGGCCGGAAGTGCGTCAGCCATTCCTCGCCGAACAAGCCGATATTGAGGTAGACGCGATTGAGCGCACCCAGCGCGCCGACCGAGTCGGAGCCGTCCTTGAGGACGCGCGGCGTGAACACGTTGGGCTTGTCGTAGAGCTGGGTCAGCGGGCCCGACGACATGAAGTCGTTGAACTGCTTGTTGTCGAGCTGGCCGCCCTTCAGCAGCTCGCGGCCGATCGGGCGCGCCTGCATCAGGCGTGGCGTGGCCGAATAGATCGCGTTCATGGTCCGCGGATTGACCACGCTGTCGGACGAGACGAGCGAGGTGTCGAGCGTGCCGGGCTTGTAGGCGTGCAATAGCTGGAAGATGAAATTTTGCTGGTCGGCGTTCCACACGAACACGCGGTCGAACCAGAAATACTGCGCGCCGACCGTGCCGTTCAGATTCTCCCACTTCGGGTTTTCGGCATCCTTCGGCGGTTTGATCGGGCTCGGGCCGATGTGACAGAAGGCGCATGACATGCCGACGCGATACGGCCGCACCAGGTTCTTGTCCTGGTAGTACTCCGGATCCTTGTAGTAACGCTCCGGATCCCACTTGCGGCGCGCCTCGGCGTCGAACGCGGGATTGGTGAACAGGCGCAGTCCGACGATGCCCGTCGGCTCGCCGTAGTAGGAGCCGACGGGGAGCCCGTCCGTGCCGCGCGCTCCCATCTGCACACCGGGATACTTCTTGGCGTTGGCAAACGGATCGGGCGCGCAGTCGGCACGCCGCTTGTCGAGCCACAGGCCGAAGCGCTTGGGGTCGGGCTGGGTGGGCTTGTCGAAGCACGGCTCGTTGACCACGCCAAAATACTTCCAGCGGCTGTCGCGGCCGTAGGGCAGGCCGGGCGCCGACGAGATCGTCTTCAGGAGATCGAAGGTGCCGAACGAATCCTTGATGAGCTCGTCCCAGAAGCGATCGTTGCCGCCGCTCCACACGAGCCACATGTCGCGGCCCTTCACCTCGTCGGCATTGAGCTTGGCGCCGTTGTCCATCGCGGCGAAGTAGTCTTCATCCGCCGCCGGGAAGGAAGTGACGTCGCGCTTGGCGAGCATCGCCTCATCCTTCACCTCGCCAGACTTCGGGCCGCTCGCCTGAAGCATGACAAAAGTCACGACCCCGACGATCACCAGGATCGCTAGCACAGATATGTTCCGCCGCATGATCATGCCCCGAACAAAGCTCTCGCCACGGTAGTGGCGCTTCGGCGCGATTGTCAAAACGAATGGTTGTGGGAAGGGTGCGCGTATAGGTTGCTTACTAAATCGGTCGGCTTCATACTCTTCGGGATGAGAGCGGGGAGATCACACGAACACCCGCCGGCACCGCGTCCGGTATCGACGCTCGCCGGGGCATTGTGGGACGAGTATTCCGCGATCCACGACAAGCCGCGCATCGACAGCGGTGCCCATGGTCCGCAGTCGGCGCTGGACGCCTACTACAAGGCGGCGAGTGAGGAAAATCAAACGGCGCTCTGCCTGTCCGGCGGAGGGATCCGCAGTGCCGCTTTTTCACTAGGAGTGTTGCAGGGATTGGCTCGGAACGGCCTCCTGGCGCGCTTCGACTATCTCTCGACTGTTTCGGGCGGCGGCTATATCGGCGGCTGGCTCTCGATGCTGCTGCACGAGCGCAAGGGCGATGCGAAGGCCGTACAGGCCGATCTCGCGAGCCCCGTAGCGCCGCCGGAGCTGAGGAATCTTCGCAACTACACCAACTATCTGACTCCGAGCCCCGGGATCGCGTCGCGCGACACGTGGGCTGGCATCACGCTCTGGGTGCGCAACCTCTTATTGAATTGGTTTGTCTTTGGTCCAGCCCTGTTCGCCGCTGCTTTGCTTCCGATTCTGTATGCCGGACTGACCGAGGAGATCGGAATTGGCTTTAGTTGGCCACTCCTTTTAGTTGCATTGCTCTGCCTCGGCATTGGCGTGTTCAACGGCGCGCGGCACATGCCGAGTCACAGCTATACCGAACATGGTGACCGAAGCCGTGACAATTTTGTGCCCCTGTTCGTGGTCGTGCCGTTGCTGATCTGGTCGTTCCTGGTTCCGCTGGCGGCAGCGCCCTGGCTGCGGGCGGCGATGCCGCTGCACGCGGTCGTCGGCGACATCATTCCCTGGTTGAGTTTTGTCATCATGGAGGTGGCCTACGTCGTCGCAGCGATCGCGATGAAGGGCGACGACCGCCGGGTGTTCTGGCGGAACTTCGGTTGGTGGACCTTGGCCTGCCTGGTGGCGACGGCTGTGCTGTGGATATCACTCGCTGCCGGTATCGCCCAGGGATCGATCCTGATCGCGATCGTCGGTCCACTCGTCGTCACCGTGGCGCACCTCGCGCAGTCGCTGGTCTATGTCGCGTTGCGAACCGAAGCATTCCGCGGCGAGCTCGACCGCGAATGGCTGGCGCGTCTCAATGCAGAGAAGGTCGTGCCGGCTCTGTTGTGGGCGATCTTCGCGACGGTCTGTCTGGTGCTGCCGCATCAGGTGTTTGACAATTGGCAAGCCGTGGTTGCGCTGGCGACCGGCCCGGTTTCGGCGGTGCTGGGCAAGTACTCGCCGGTCGTGCGGCCGCAGCAGGGAGCTGCCGGAGCCCGGATCGCCCTTTCGCTCCGTGTTCTCGCCGATCTCACTGCGGGAATTTTCGCAGTGGCGCTGTTCACGGTCCTGGCGCGCGTGGGCCAGCAGCTCACGAACGGCAGCGTCGCGGGGGCGGCGGTGCTGATCGTCCTCGCCGGCGGACTGTCCTTGTGGTTTGGCTGGCGCATCAACGTCAATCGGTTCTCGCTGCATGCGGTCTATCGCAATCGTCTGGTGCGCGCGTTTCTGGGTTCGGCGCGGCCGGAGCGGACGCCGGATCTGTTCACCGGCTTCGACCCGCGGGACAATCCGCGCATGGTGGACCTGGGCGAGGTCGCCGCTCCGCGGAAGCTATTCCCGGTGATCAACACTACGCTCAACGTGACCGAGGGCGAGCGCAACGCCTGGAGCGAGCGCAAGGGCGAAAGCTTCACCATCACGCCCAAGGCCTGCGGCGCGGCTTACCTGCTGCGGCGGGAAGACGCCGACGCCGGCTACGAGGCACGCGGCGCTTATGTGCAGACGGCCTTCTACGCCGGCAGCGAGAAGGAGACCGGTCCGAAGGACAAGCCGCGCGGCATTTCCCTCGGGACCGCGGTCGCTCTCTCCGGCGCCGCGGCCAGCCCGAACATGGGCTATCACACCTCGCCGGCGACGGCGTTCCTGATGACGCTGTTCAACGTGCGGCTCGGCGCGTGGTTGCCCAACCCGGCGATCGCGAACACCTGGCATCTCAGCCGGGCAAAACCGCCGAATGCGCTGGTGACGCTGTTCCGCGAGCTGGCGGGCCTGTCGAGCGACCAGGGCAGAGCGGTCTATCTCAGCGATGGTGGGCATTTCGAGAATCTGGGCCTCTACGAAATGGTGCGCCGACGCTGCCGCCATATCGTGGTCGTCGATGCGGGCGCGGACCCCGATGCCGACTTCGGCGATCTCGGCAACGCCGTGCACAAGATCCGCATCGACCACAACATCGAGATCAAGTTCCATCCGACCGTCGACATTGGCTCGCGGCTGAAGCGGCTCGACCCGTTCTATTGGTTCGCCTACGCGAAGATCGTCTATCCGGAAGGGGGCCCGGAGGGAGAGCTGGTCTACATCAAGCCGTCCGACCTGCCCGACATGCCGATGGACGTGCGCGCCTATCGCAACGCCAACGACAGCTTCCCGCACCAGCCGACCTACGACCAGTTCTTCGGCGAGACACAGTTCGAGAGCTATCGCCAGCTCGGCCTGACTGAGATGCAGGAGCTTGGCGACAAGGCCGACACGTTCGCCGATCTGTTCGCACTTGTGCAGACCAAGCTGGCGCAGACGAAGCCGACATCAAAGGGACCGTAAGAGCGCTCGCCCAACATTCGAGCAGGGGGATGCCGTGGCTACTGACGCAATCTTCAGGGAACTGGAGCTCAGCAAGAACCTGACGATCAAGAATCGCGTCCTGCGCTCGAACATCTCGGGGCGCTGGGACAACGAAGACGGATCGGGCACCGACACCCGCATCAACTGGGAGACCAAGTTCGCCCGCGGCGGCATCGGCGGCATCATCTCGTCCTACGTGCCGGTCACGATGCACGGCCGCATCCTGCCCAACTACGCCACGATCCATACCGACGACTTCATCCCGTTCTGGCGCAAGCTCGGCGAGGCGGTGCATCGCTACGATTGCAAATATCTCGTCCAGCTCAGCCACTCCGGCCGCCAGCAGGACATGCCGGGGGTGACCAACGAGAACCGCATCGCGCTCAGCTCGACCAGCCGGCGCGAATCGCTGCACGGCTTTCCCTGTCAGGCGATGACGCGGGAGCAGATCAAGGAGACCGTAGCGGCCTTCGCTGCCGGGGCACGTCGGGCGCGGGCGGCGGGCCTGGATGGCGTCGAACTGCACGGCGCCAACGGCTACCTCATCACGCAGTTCCTGAGCTCGGGCATCAACGACCGCAAGGACGAGTACGGCGGCAGCCTCGAGAACCGGGCGCGTTTCGTGCTCGAGATCGTCCACGCCATCCGCAAGGAGGTCGGTCGCGACTTCCATCTGCAGATGAAGATCAGCGCGATCGACTATAACAACGTCATCCCCTGGGAAGGGCGTGGCAACACGCTTGAAGAGAGCATCCAGGTTTGCAAATGGCTCGAGGCCGCCGGCGTCGACGCATTGCATGTCTCGATGGGCAGCCTGTTCCCCCATCCGCTCAATCCGCCGGGCGGCTTCGCCTTCGAGACGATCACGCGCAATTACGATGCCATGCTGTCGAGCGGCACCTACACGCTGCGCAATTACTTCCTGTTCCGCTACCGGCTGCTGCGGCCGATCTTCTACTGGATCTGGTTCCGCCAGAAGTGGGGCAAGCCGGTCGAGGGCGTTGGCGCCGACAGCGCGCGCGCCATAAAGCACGCAGTCAACATCCCAGTGATCTGCACCGGCGGCTGGCAGACCGGCAGCGTGGTCAACGGCCATATCGAGCGCGGCGATTTCGACGCCATCTCGATCGCACGCGCTCTGCTGGCGAACCACGACCTGCTGAGATACTGGCGCGACGGCTACGACCAGCCGCAACGTCCATGCACGCACTGCAACAAGTGCCTGCTGAGTGCACCCAAGCATCCGCTCGGTTGCTACGAGCAGAGCCGCTTCGACAGCTACCAGGCGATGGTGGACGAGATCTGCTCGGTCTACCGCCCGACGCCGTTCCCGTGAACGTGGGGGAGACCAAGATGACCGAGCCATCGAACGATCTCACGGCCGTCGATCGGGTCAACCGCACGGACGGGCTCCGGCGCCTGATCGTGATCGGGCTGATCCTGATCCTGCCGGTGATCGCCTTGTCGTTTGTCCTGCAGATCACGCGGATAAACCGCCCGGTCGACCAGCCGACGGACGAGATGTACTTCCGCTACGGCTCGATCGGCAGCGACGTCGAGGGCGTGCCGTACTGGGTCTTTCGCGTGATGCCGGAGATCTGCCCGTCGCAGCTGCCGGGCGGCTACGCCAGCCTCGGCGTGATCCAGGAGCCGGGCATGCCGACGCCGATCGGCTTCTCGCGTCGCCAGATCGGCCCGGTCGACATCGTCGGCCCGAACTGCGGCCTCTGCCATACCGCATCGGTGCGGGCGACGCCGTCGTCGCAGCCGATGATCATCACTACGGCGCCGGCACATCAGCTCAACCTGATGGGCTATTTCAAGTTCCTGTTTGCTTGCGGCCGCAGCGACGCCTTCACTGCCGACAACGTCATCCCGGCGATCGAGAAGTACAAGCCGCTCAGCCTGTTCGAGAAGATCACCTATCGCTACGTGGTGATGCCGCAGCTGCAGAAGGCGCTGGCCGACAAGGGCAAGAAGTTCGACTCCATCGTCGCCAACCGCCCGGAGTGGGGCTACGGCCGGGTTGACACCTTCAACCCCTATAAGGTGCTGGTATTCAATCTCGACATGTCGAACGACAAGTCGATCGGCACCGCGCGCTTCATGTCGGTCTGGAACCAGCAAGAGCAGCAGGGCGCGTGGCATCACTGGGACGGCAACAACGATTCGCTCGAGGAGCGCAACCTCAGCGCCGCGATCGGCGCCGGCGTCGTGCTCGATCCGCCGAGCTTCGACTGGGACGGCCTCGAGCGCATCAAGGGCTGGCTGTGGAACAAGCCGGCGCCGAAATACCCGTTTCCGATCGACCTCGCGCTGGCGAACACCGGCAAGCCGATCTACGACAAGCTTTGCAAGTCCTGCCACGATCCGGCGGGCGAGCATTTCGGCTCGGTGACGCCGCTCGCCAGGATCGGTACCGATCCCGACCGCAGCCTGGCGTTCGACAAGGCGATGGCCGACCGCATGAACACGATCGGCCAGGGGCAGCCCTGGGCATTCCATCGCTTCCGCTCGACCAGCGGCTACGGCAATCACTCGTTGGAAGGGATCTGGGTGCGTGCGCCGTATTTGCATAACGGCTCGGTGCCGACCCTCGACGACCTGTTGAAGGCACCCGAGAAGCGGCCGACCAGGTTCTACACGGGCTACGACGTCTACGATCCCAAGCACGTGGGCTTCGTCGGCAATGTACCCAGCGAGGGCAGCCGCACCTTCATCGAGTTCGACACCTCGCTGCCGGGCAACCACAACAGCGGCCACGTCTACGGCGCGGAGATGTCCGACGCCGACCGGGCCGCGCTGCTCGAATACCTCAAGACCCTGTAACGCGACGAGCGGAGAGACACGTCATGCTCACCAATCTCCGGCTGTTCACCATCGTGGTCTGGCTCGGTGTGCTCGCGAACTGGGCGTTCGGGGTGTGGGCCATCTTCTTCAACACCGCGAGCCTGATCGACACGTTCGGGCTGGGCGCCGTGCCGTCGACCATCTGGATCTACAACTACTCGGTCCTGCTGATCATCCTGAGCTGCTTCTACATCCCGGCGGCCCACGATCCGTTCCGCTACGAGGCCAATGCGTGGTTGCTGATCGTCGGCCGGCTGGTCCCGGCCAGCACCTTCTTCATCGGCGTGTGGCTGGGCTTCATGCCTGACGGCTTCGTCCGGCTGGGCATCGGCGATTCGACCTTCGGCATCCTCGAGCTGATCCTGCTGATCCGCCTGCGTCGTGAAGCGGCGGCCATCGCGCCCTTGACGCCACCCGTGCCCGCCTGACTCTGATGAAGCGTCTCGGCATGCGGGGCGGCCTCTGGATCGCGGTGGCCCTGGTCCTGGTGCTGCTCGGCGGCGTGGCCTGGTACAGGCTGCTGCGCGAAGAGCCGCTGCCTTATGTCTCCGACGTCGAGTACTTCAAGTACGGCTCGGTCGGCGTCGAGGCCAACAGCGGCCTGCCGTTCGCCGTATGGCGCATCCTGCCCACGGTGTTCGGCGATCTGATCGACGGGGGAGGCGGCTATTCCAACTTCGGCTTCATCCAGGAGCCCGGCCGGCCGATGCCGATCGGCCTGCCGGTCGAGACGGTCGGCTTTCCGCGCGTCGGCCTGAATTGCGGGCTGTGCCACATCGGCAGCGTGCGCGAGAACGCGACAGCGCCGCAGCGGATCGTGCTGGGTGCGCCCAACAGCACGCTCGACCTGCAGCGCTATTTCCGCTTCCTGTTCGCGGCGGCGGGCGACGAGCGCTTCCGACCGGACCTGCTGATCCCGGCGATCGAAGTCCAACAACCACTGTCGTTCCTCGATCGGCTGGAGCTCAGGTATCTGGTCATCCCACAGTTCCGCTCGGCTCTGCTCGAGCAGAAGCGGCAGCTCTGGTGGATGGACACCGTGCCCGACTGGGGGCCGGGGCGGGTCGATCCGTTCAACCCGGCCAAGGTCCAGTTGGTCCACCTGCCGCCGGATGGCACCATCGGAGCGGCCCGCATGCTGCCGCTCTGGAACTGGAACGCGCGCACGAACTTCGGGCTGCATCGCGACGGACTGAACACCTCGCTGACCGAGATCGTCCTCAATTCCGGCATCGGCAACGGCGCCAGCAACCGGTCGATCAACCGGGTCGGTCTGGAACGCCTGCAGAAATGGGTGGGCGAGTTGAAACCGCCAGCCTATCCCTTCGCCGTCGACAAGGCGCTCGCGGCCCGAGGCGAGGCGACCTGGCGGCAATACTGCGCCGACTGCCACGCCTTCGGCGGTGGCAAGGTCGGCCAGCCGATCCCGATCGACGAGGTCGCGACCGACCGGCATCGCTTCGATTCCTGGACCACCCAGGCGCGCGACGGCTTCAACGGGCTCGACGACTACGATTGGCGCTACACGCACTTCCGCAAGACCGGCGGCTACATGGCCCAGGCGCTGGACGGGCTGTGGGCGCGGGCGCAATATCTGCACAACGGTTCGGTGCCGAACCTCGCGGATCTGCTCAACCCGCCGGACAAGCGGCCGGCGACCTTCGTGGTCGGCTACGACGTCTACGACCAGCAGCGCGTCGGCTTCGTGAGCGACGGCGACGCGGCCCGGGGGCAGGGCCGTATGTTCGACACGCGGCTGCCGGGCAACGGCAATGGCGGGCACCTCTACGGCACGGACTTGCCGGAGGCAGACAAGCAGGCGCTGCTGGAATACCTGAAGACGCTGTGAAAAACGCTCCCCAGGCGTTTGCGCTATAGAGACGGCATGTCTTCTGAAACGCGGCACCAGCGCGCGGCTTTCCTCGGCATCGAGCATTCCCTGACGGGGCGGCGCTGGGCCGAGCGGCTGGGCGACGAGCGTATTGCGCTCGCCATGGCACAGCGCCACGGACTGCCCGATGCGATCTGCCGGCTGCTCGCCGCGCGCGACGTCGATCTCGAGGGCGTGCCCGACTTCCTCGAGCCGACCCTGCGCAAGTTCCTGCCCGATCCGTCGCACCTCAAGGACATGGACGTCGCCGTCGCACGCCTCGTGCGGGCCGTGCAGCAGGGCGAGCGCATCGTCGTGTTCGGCGACTACGACGTCGATGGCGCCACCTCCTCGGCGCTGCTGCTGCGCTTCTTCCGCGCGATCGGCGGCAATATCGGCGTCTACATTCCCGACCGCCGCAAGGAAGGCTACGGACCCAACGCGCCGGCGTTGCTCAAGCTCCGTGAAGAAGGAGCGGGAGTCGTCGTCACGGTCGATTGCGGCGTTACCGCCTACGAGCCGCTCGCCGAGGCACGCAAGGCCGGGCTCGACATCGTGGTGATCGACCATCACCAGGCGGAGCTCGCCCTGCCCGAGGCGCTCGCCGTGGTCGACCCCAACCGGATCGACGACCAGAGCCCGCACAAGCAGCTCGCCGCGGTCGGCGTCGCCTTCCTGCTGTGCGTCGGCATCAATCGCGCCCTGCGCGCGGCCGGATGGTACGGCGAGGCGCGGCCGGAGCCCGATCTGCGCCAGTGGCTCGACCTTGTGGCGCTCGGCACCGTGGCCGACGTTGTGCCGCTGACCGGCGTCAACCGCGCGCTGGTGCGGCAAGGGTTGGCGGTGATGCAGCAGCGGCGCAATCCGGGCCTCGCGGCACTCGCCGACGTCGCCCGCCTGCGCGAGCCGCCCGGCGCCTATCATCTGGGCTTCATGCTGGGCCCGCGGGTCAATGCCGGCGGTCGTGTCGGCCAGGCCGATCTCGGCGCGCGCCTGCTGGCGAGCGACGATGTGCACGAGGTGGGCGCTCTCGCCATTCGCCTCGACGAATTCAACGCCGAGCGCCGGGCCATCGAGCGCGAGGTGCTCGACCAGGCGATTGCCCGTATCGAGGGGCTGTACGGGCCCGACCGCAAGGGGCTGCCGGCGGCGCTGGTCGTCGAGAGCGAGGGCTGGCACATCGGCGTAATCGGCATCGTCGCTAGCCGCCTGGTCGAGCGTTACGGCCGGCCGGCCTTCGTCATTGGCATGGACGGCGAGGTGGGCAAGGGCTCGGGCCGCTCGGTGCGCGGGGTCGATCTCGGCGCCGCTGTGCTGGCCGCGCGCCAGTCGGGCCTGCTGATCAACGGCGGCGGCCACGCCATGGCAGCGGGCCTGACGGTCGCCCGCGAGCAGCTGCCGCATCTCATGCGCTTTCTCGACGAGCGGCTGGCGCCTCAACTCGGCGCCGCGCCTCTCGTGCGGGAGCTCGGCATCGACGCCGCGCTGGCGCCAGGGGCGGCAACTCAGGAACTGGTCGCCATGATCGAGCGGGCCGGCCCGTTCGGGGCCGGCAACGCGCTGCCGCGGTTCGCACTGACCGGCGTGCGGGTCGATTATGCCCAGCCGGTGGGTGAGGGCCATGTCCGCTGCACTCTGGTTGGCCACCAACGCGGCCGCGTCGAGGCGATCGCGTTCCGAGCCGGCCAGAGCGAGCTCGGCCGCGCGCTGCTCGATCCGGCCAGGCCGATCCTGCATGTCGCAGGCGCCCTGCGGCTGGATCGCTACAACGGCCGCGAAAGTGTGCGCTTGCAGATCGACGACGCTGCCTCGGCCGCCGGCTCGGTGTTGTCCTAGCCCGGCGTTCTCACGCGGTTTCGACCGTTTTCGCCGTTTTCTAACGGCGATCGCGAGCGCAGACAGCCAGAAAAGCCCGTAGAATCGGCATTCTCTGGCTGTCACGCCCGCCGATAAACGGTCGAAAACGGACCTTAAGCGGAGCAAAAACGGCATCCTCAGTGGCGGCCGTTGGCATGGCGAAGATCGGACATGGGTGAACTCCCTGGTACGTAAGATCGAACGACGGGGAGTCTACGACTGCTCGCCTTCGCCCACCTATTACGGGCAATGGACCGTTACGCGAGGACCCAAAAACCTGCACGCAATCGCAGTTCATTGCCCATCGGGGACGGTTCAGCACACGCCAATTCCGCGCCGCTCCGGCCTCGAAGGCCGGAATCGCAGCAAACGCATCACGGCGGACCGACTCTTTTCCTTTTCGGCGGAAAGAAAAGAGCGGCACTGGACGCGTGCGGGCAACCTCGATTGCGGCGCCTTGATCGCTTGATTTGCAGGCGCGGGGCCGGTACATCGACCGGCGCTCCGGAGTCCCCTTCGTCTAGTGGCCTAGGACACCGCCCTTTCACGGCGGTAACACGGGTTCGAACCCCGTAGGGGACGCCATTCGCTTTGGGCATGCGGTCTGTATGCCATAAAATGCAAGCTGATGTGCATTTTACCGCCGAGTGACATTAGCGAGAACAACAAAGAATTAGGAGTAGAGATTAGGGGTGGATTGCTTGTTTTCCACAATGAGAACATTTGCGGTACAAAGGCCCGAAGCCTAGCCTAGGACGGCAGGGAGTGTCGAAGAGCTGCCTTTGGATGATGATGAAGGACCCTTGTGGTGCCGGGGAGGTAGGCCGTAAGACCTGCAGGGCCTCAAAAGGGCGCTGTAGGTTCAACTGCGGGGGT
>DASXQC010000519.1:0-2322 GCA_036493235.1 Reyranella sp. | reverse complement strand
CCCCGGAGGGCTATGGCTACTCGCGCTTCTGCGAGCTCTACGAGGAATGGGAGAGCCGTCTGTCGCCTGTCATGCGCCAGGTCCATCCGGCCGGCGAGCGGCTGTTCGTCGACTATGCCGGCCAGACCGTCGAGCTGATCGACGGGCGCACCGGCGAGGTGCGCACCGCCCAGGTCTTCGTCGCCGTGCTGGGCGCATCGAGCTACACCTACGCCGAGGCGAGCTGGACGCAGACCCTGCCCGACTGGATCGGCGCGCACGCCCGCGCGCTCGCGTTCTTCGGCGGGGTGCCGCGCCAGATCGTACCCGACAACCTCAAGGCCGGCGTGCTCAAGGCCAACTGGCACGAGCCGGGGCTCAACCCGACCTACCAGGACTTCGCCACTCACTACGGCACGGCGATCCTGCCGGCCCGGCCGCGCCGTCCGCGCGACAAGGCCAAGGTCGAGGTCGGCGTGCAGGTGGTCGAGCGCTGGATCCTGGCCCGCCTGCGCGACCAGCGCTTCTTCTCGCTGGCCGAGCTGAACAGGGCTATCGCCCTGCTGCTCGGCGAACTGAACGACCGGCCGATGCGCCGCCTCGGGGTCAGTCGCCGCCAGCTGTTCGACGAGCTCGACCGGCCGGCACTCGCCGCCCTGCCGGCCGAGCCCTACGTCTACGCCGAGTGGCGCCAGCGCCGCGTCGGACTCGACTACCACGTCGATGTCGACGGCCATTATTACTCGGTGCCGCACCGCCTGCTGCACCAGCAGGTCGAGGCGCGCATCACCCAGCGCACGGTCGAGCTGTTCTACAGGGGTGAGCGCGTCGCCTGCCATCTGCTCGGTGGCATGCGCGGACGCCACACCACCGTGCCCGAGCACATGCCCTCGGCCCATCGCCGCTATGCCGGCTGGACCCACGAACGCATCCAACGCGACGCCACCACCATCGGGCCCGACACCACCACGCTGGTCGAGGTCATCCTGCGCAGCCGGCCTCATCCCGAACAGGGCTTCCGTGCCTGCCTCGGCATCCTGCGGCTGGCTCGTCAGTACGGTGTCGTGCGGCTCGAGGCGGCCTGCCGCCGCGGCCTCGAGATCGGCGCCCGATCCTACGGCTCGATCAGCTCCATCCTCGACAAAGGGCTGGATCGTCAGCCGCTGCCGCGCGCGGCCACCGCACCTGAGCTGCCGCTCGACCATCCCAACATCCGCGGTTCCCGCTACTACCACTGAGGAGACTGACTTTGCTCACCCATCCCACCGTCGATCAGCTCGTCAAGCTCGGCCTCGCTGGCATGGCCCGCGCCTTCGCCGAGCTGCAGGACAACCCCACGGCCGCCGGGCTCGATCACGCCGAGTGGCTCGCGCTGCTCCTCGATCGCGAGGCCACCGAGCGCTCCAACCGCCGCCTTACCGCCAGGCTGCGTCATGCAAGGCTACGTCAGCGCGCCACCATCGAGGACGTCGACTATCGTGCGCACCGCGGCCTCGATCGCGCCCTGTTCCAGAAGCTCATCGCCGGCGACTGGATCGAAGCGCCGCAGAACCTGATCATCGAGGGACCTACCGGCGTCGGCAAATCCTGGCTCGCCTGCGCCCTCGGCAACAAGGCCTGCCGCGACGACCTCTCCGTCCTCTATCAGCGCGTCCCCAAGCTGTTCCCCGACCTCGCGCTCGCCCGCGGTGATGGCCGCTATCCACGACTGATGAAGAGGCTCGGCAAGGTCAGCTTGCTCATCCTCGACGACTGGGGGCTCGAACCGTTCGGACCCGACCAGCGGCGCGATCTCTTGGAGATCGTCGAGGAGCGCTGCGGCCGCGGCGCCACCCTCATCACCAGCCAGATCCCCGTCGATCGTTGGCACGACATCATCGGCGAGCCGACCATCGCCGACGCCATCCTCGACCGCATCGTCCACAACGCTCATCGCCTCAAGCTCAAGGGCGACTCGCTGCGCCGCAAGCTCGCTGCTCCGCAACCCACCGCTTGACCTCACAACCACAACGATGGCAAACGACACTCGACCAGCGGGCGCTCGCCACCCCGGCCGACATCGATCGGAATCGATGGCCGGCTTCGATCGGAATCAGGTGGCCGACATCATTCGGAATGCCCGGCCGACTTCATCGGAATACGCATTGAGCGAACCCAACGCGTCTCGGCGGAAGCCACCGTGCCGCTGAATGAAGCTGAGCGGCGCTTGGCAATGCTCCAGACAGGAGTCCTTTGGCGGCGTCCACTGGAAGAGTTCGGCGATACGCGAGGGCAGCGGCCGCGTTCCCGGTTACTACTTAAGCGAATATAGCAATGCAGACGCACCGGCCTTAACGCGCGAGT
>DASXQC010000518.1:0-12076 GCA_036493235.1 Reyranella sp. | reverse complement strand
CCAACATGATCCTCGAGGGCAAGGGCGCGAAGGCGGCGCTGGTGACCACGCAGGGTTTCCGCCATGTCCTGACCATCGGCCGCCAGGACATCCCGCGGCGCGCCAACTACCTCGCCTGGGTGAAGCCGGCGCGGCCCGTGCCGGCGTCTCGCGTGTTCGAGGTGAAGGAGCGCATCGGCGCCGGCGGCGTGGTGATCGAGCCGCTCGACGAGGCGAGCGTCGAGGCCGCGGCCGCGCAGTGCCGCAAGCTCGGCGTCGAGGCCGTCGCGGTCTGCCTGCTCCATTCCTTCGCCAATCCGGCGCACGAGCGCAGGGTCGCCGATATCCTCAAAGCCAAGCTGCCGGGCGTCGCCGTCACCGCCTCGTCCGACGTGCTGCCGGTGGTGCGCGAGTACGAGCGCTCGCTGGCCACGGTGTTCAACGCCGTGGTGATGCCGGGCGTCTCGACCTACGTCTCGCGCCTGGAGAAGCGGCTGGAAGACGAGAAGGTCGCCGCCCCGCTCCTGCTCATGCAGTCGAACGGCGGCGTCGCGGGCGGCGCCACCATCCGCCGCGCGCCGGCGCTGACCGCGCTCTCGGGTCCGGCGGCCGGCGTGGTCGGCGCGCGCGACGTCGCCGCGGCGTGCGGCATCAGGGACATCATCACCGTCGACATCGGCGGCACCAGCGCCGACATCTGCCTGATCAAGGACGGCCACATCGCGCTCACCCAGGCCGGCCATGTCGGTGAATGGCCCTTGCCGCTGCCGATGGTCGACATGGTGACGATCGGCGCGGGCGGCGGCTCGATCGCCAAGGTCGAGGCCGGCACGCTGACCGTCGGCCCGCAAAGCGCCGGCGCCGATCCCGGCCCGGCCGCCTACGGCCGCGGCGGCGAGCGCGCGACCGTCACCGATGCGCATGTCGTGCTGGGCCACCTGCCCGCCAAGCTGCTGGGCGGCCGCATGGCGCTCGACGCCGCCGCCGCCGCAACGGTGATCGATCGCGAGGTCGCCGAGCCGTCGAAGCTCGACCGCGCGGCGGCCGCGCGCGGCGTGCTGTCGATCCTCGACCACAACATGGTCGGCGCGGTCCGCATCGTCTCGGTCGAGCGCGGCCACGATCCGCGCGACTTCACCCTGGTCGCGTTCGGCGGCGCGGGACCGTTGCACGGCTGCTCGCTGGCGGCCCTGCTCGGCATCACCAAGGTGCTGATCCCGCCCGCGCCCGGCGTGCTGTGCGCCGACGGCCTGCTGGCCGCCGACCTCAAGGCCGAGTTCAGCCGCACCCTGCCCAAGGCCGGCGCCGTCGACATCGACGAGGCGCGCAGGATCTTCGCCGAGCTCACGGCGCAGGCCGACAACTGGCTGACCGCCGAGAAGGTCGCCGCCGAGGACCGGCGCGAGAGCAAGGTCGCGATGCTGCGCTACCACGGCCAGGGCGGAGAGGTCGCGGTGCCGTGGGTCGACAGCAAGGACGGCCTCGAGCACGCCTTCGCCGCGGCCCACAGGGCGCTCTACGGCTTCACCCTCGACGCGCCGATCGAGCTGGTGACCCTGCGCGTCGAAGCGACCGGCCGCATGCCCGAACCGCCGCGCCCGACACTTGCCAAAGGCAGCGGCGCGCGGATGACCGGCCAGTTCCCGGTGCATTTCGACTCCGGCCTGGCCCAGGTCCCGCTCTACGACCGCGCGTCGCTCGGCGCCGGCGACTTCATCGCGGGGCCAGCCATCGTGTCCCAGCTCGACGCCACGACGTTGGTGCTGCCGGGATGGTCCGGCACGGTCCATCCCTCGGGCGCGATCCTACTCACATCTGGCGGCGGCTGAGGCGCCGGCCGAGAGAAGCTCTCGATCCACTGCGCCGCCTCGCGCGTATCGACGAAGATCGAGAACGGCCGCGCCCCGACTCGCTGCTTCAGCAGCACGATCATGTCGAGGTTGAGCGGGTTGCCACAGACGAAGGCCACCGGCCCCGGCTTCTCGCCGCGGGAATACTCGACCAGGCTTCGGGCGACGTCGTCGAGCTCGTCGGGCGTCAGCACCATTTTGCTGTCGCCCAACAGCACCAGCTTACCTAGCCTTCGTCCCCTCGCACAGGGTCTGGGCCAGGTGCTCGATGTCGCTGCGGATCACCTTGCCCACGCCGCGAACGATCACCAGACGCGAAACGTTTTACAACCGAACAGTAGAGAGGCATCGCCATGTGCGAGGCCCGAGGGGGCCAGCCGGTTGCACTGAAAAAGTGTAGCAATGCTGACACAATTCGCGATGCGAATGGGCTCGCCGAAGATTTACGCAGCTAGACTCTCACGATGATCTCGACCTTACTCGATTAGCTTTGCGCCAAGGTCGAATTCGAGCGAGCAACCAAAGTCAGCAGCGCGTTCCTTTGCCATCTCGTAGAACTTAGCGGCGTTTGCGCTCAAAGGATGCTGTGCCGCTACGTGGATTAGAACCGGCAGGCCCTTGAAGGCAGGCTTGGCCTCGACAAGCTGCCCGCCTTCGATGAATTCGAGATAGTGGTTGAGCTTGTCCTGCAGCATCAGCAGATGCTCACCTTCGTCCTCCCAATCGAGATGATCAGTTATCGTCAAGACGGCACGGTTGTTCGTCTCGTCTTTCCAGAGGAAGTCGACTACCGCCGGCTGGTCGATTGACATAGATTGCTTCCTTTGCTGTCCAAATCGACTTCGTCGAAAAGTCGATCTTAAAATGCGTGTTATAGGATATATATAGTAAAGCTATCTCCGGTTGTGTTGAAAGATCGTCGAATCGGCCTGATCGTTCGTCCCACCCCTTGAGGAAAACCCGACTGCCGCCAGCTGGTCAGCTGACATAGTAAGTTCCGCTCCGCGTTTGTATCTGTACTCTTGTCGGTGGAAGCATCATCCCTATAGGGAATTT
This sequence comes from Reyranella sp., assembly GCA_036493235.1. GTDB lineage: Bacteria > Pseudomonadota > Alphaproteobacteria > Reyranellales > Reyranellaceae > Reyranella. The sequence goes on along the minus strand of DASXQC010000518.1, from coordinate 9,191 downwards.
GCCCTCGGCACCCGGCCAGACGTGCCCTTACTCATGATGATGCCACCCATCTTCACCAAGGTGCTGATCCCGCCGGCTCCGGGCGTGCTGTGCGCCGACGGTCTGCTGGCGGCCGATCTCAAGGCCGAGTTCAACCGCACGCTGCCGAAGGCGGGCGCCGTCGATATCGGCGAGGCGCGCGCGATCTACGCCGATCTCGAGGGCCAGGCCGGTGCCTGGCTCGACACGGAGAAGGTCGCGCCCGCCTACCGCCGGCTGAGCTGCGTGGCGCTGCTCCGCTACCACGGCCAGGGTGGCGAGGTCGCAGTGCCGTGGGTCGACAGCAAGGACGGCCTTCGCCCCGGCCCACGAGGGCTTCTACGGGCCAGTTTTCGGTGCATTCCGACTCCGGCATGGCCCAGGTCCCGCTCTACGAGCGCGTGTCGCTCGGCGCGGGTGACTTCATTGCGGGCCCGGCCATCGTGTCCCAGCTCGATGCCACTACGCTGGTGCTGCCGGGCTGGTCCGGCGAGGTCCATCCGTCGGGTGCGACGCTGCTGTCACGCGACTGAACGAATCTCTCGAATGCGCGCCTTCTGCACTTTGTTGATAAATGAGAACGACTGACCACCGAGCCGTTGCTGTCACCGGCCAGTCGCCCTACCGAGATCATCGATTGCGATCTTCAATGCCTCATTCTCCTGATTCACTCGAATCCGTAAACGATTTGCCTTTCAGATCGAACTCTAAGGCAAAGCCCAAGTCCAAGGCTCGGCGCTTTGCTAGCTCATAATACCTCTTGGCACCGTCGCTCAGCGGATATTTGGCCCATACAACTATCGAGAGCGGCAACTCCGCAAGTTCGGGCATCGTTTCGACCATCTTTCCGCTTTCGAAGAACCAGATGTAGTGGTTGAGCTTGTCCTGCAGGAGCTTCAGGTGCTCGCCTTCACCTCGCGCCCAAGGCAGATGGTCTGAGATGATCAAAACCGCATGATGCCTTTCAGTGTCGTGCACCAAGAAATCAATAACGTTGGATTGATCAATCGACATCGCCGGGCCTCATTATCGTCACTTTCTTCGCGGGAAGCTGCAGTCCGCCAACGAAGGGTGGTTTGCCGTCGCCCTTGATCACAGATCCCTCTAGTTCGATTTTGGGATGAGATTCTTTCTGCTTCGGCGATAGGCGCGCCTTGTCGGTCGACTTTCCTTCGATGTAGTCGTATTCGCCTGTAACAGTGTCATATGTGAGGAAATCCATTCGCGTTGATGGTCCGCCAGGTGGCTCGACCGTGATCTGACGACGGAAGATGATACTGGGTTTCCGTGCGAGCGAGTCCTCGATTGCCTGTTCATGCTTATTGTTTCTCTCAATATTCATTTCTAGTAGATCTCGGCGACGCTGGCTCTCTTCTGGACTGAGTTTTCCAGGTTCACGCGCGTTCAATTCGACGGATTTTGGCGCTGGCTCACCGCTTTTCGGCGACGAACGCTGGACCCGAGATGGCCTGAAGCCGCCCCCACCTCCGCTGCCCGCGAGTGGGTCCAGTTGCTTTGGGCCTGGCACCTCTTCATCCGACCAGGACCGTGGCCGGTTCGCTGAGCCTCGAAGCCGCGGGCGTCTCTCTTTGTCGTCGCCAGCAACCAAGATGAGATTCGGATCGCCAGCGCGCGGGAGCGGCTCTAGATCTGTCGTTGCATCAGTCGGCTGGACTGCTGCGGGACCATCACTTTCGGTAGGTGGTTCCTGCGTTTTTTCAGTCGTTGGCAGCACAACGGAGATGCCGCGCAGATATGAGAGCTGTCGAGCTTGGCGGATGCGGCCTTCGACGTCGTCAATTGGCGCGGGCGGTCCGACTTCCTTATAAAGCGTGGTACCGGCGGCGAAGGGATCGTGAGCGAATGCCTGCGCCTGACGAGTCTGGACGTCGATTGCACTGCCGCGGAGGTCGCCTTCGGGCAACTCGTTGATCAGTTGTTGCTGACTTTCCACACTGAGCTGCGAAAACAGGACGATGAATGCCTCTTGCGCGGCCGTACGGCGTGCGGAAGCGGCCCGCTTCGGCTCGCCTAGGGCGTCGTAGGCATCGGCGAGCCGGGCGAATGTGCACGGTCTGTAGGCGCTCGGGTTGACCGGTAGAATCCGAACGGCGCTTCGAACTTGATCGTCCAGCGCCTGTACCTTGGCGACGCGCGCGCTTTCGTCGGCGGACTGGCGGGCGTCAAGCTTTGCGCGGATGATTGGCTTGGCGTCCGATGGCAGTTCGGAAGCGGAGTCGAGGCGCTCCTGGAGGGACGGTCCGTCCGTCTTGATTTCCCGTGCGATCCACTGATCCGCCGCCTGCTCGTACCGCCCTGCCTGTACAGGTGTATCGAGTGACAAGCGATCGGCCGGCGAAAGCTGGTCCTTGACCTGGTCGAACAAGGCCAGCGCCTGGGCACCCTTGCGGTTGGCGATGCGCTCGTCGATGGCCCTGCGCAGGATGTTGGAGCGCGCGCCGAGAATGGCGGCCGCTTCCTCGGGCGAGTCGGCGGCGATGCCGTCCATGCGCGCGCCCTCGCGGGCGGCGGTCGCATTGGCCTCGGCAAGGCCCATGATCTTGTCGTCGTTGTCGGGCTCGAGCTCGGCGGCGCGCTGGATCAGCGCCTGGCGCTGTGACACGACCTGGCGTTGATACACGCGGCGTTGCCCGGCGACGTGGCGATCGATGCCGTCCGCAGCGTCGTCGATATGCAGATCGAGACGCGGGCCGAGCGCAGCACGCTCGCTATCGTCGCGCGCAAGGTCGAGCGTCGCCGCCCGCAAGGCCTGCAGACGGTCATTGATTGCCGGCTGGCCCTGGATGGCGTCGTCGCCCTCCAGGCGATAGAAGGCATCGGGCGCCGTGAAGAGCGCCTCTTGCTTGCCAGCGATGAAGTGATTGACCATCCCCTCGATGCGATGGTCGTCGGCGGATGGCGCGGGCGGCGGTGCCGTGAGGAGCCACTCTGGAATCTCGAACGCGGTACTCATGTGCGTTCGGTTTACACGTGCCGCGGGTGGCCACCTATTATGGGCAATGGCCGACGCTATTGCCGAGGAAAGCGATCCCGAAAAGTCGGTCCATTGCCCAAGGAGGCTTCTTTCGAGCGAATGTTATCCCCAGAAAGTGGATAACCCGGAGAACGACTATTACTCGTCTTCAGTGCTCATAGACATTAACTGCTCTGATCAGTTCATCGAGCGCCTTCGCGAACGCGAAGAGCGCGGTCGTCGTCGACCGGGACCGGTCCCTACGGGCCGGCGGTAGCCGGTCGCGGGCTCGATCGGGCTGAGGAACGGCACTCAGTCGCTTGGTTATCCGATATCCTACATTTCCTATTTGTAGGTTAACGCGCAGCAATGTTATCCTACATTTCTGATTTGTAGGTTAACGAATGGCCGGCGAACACGAGATCGACTTGGCGAGCCAAACCATGTTCGCGGAGCTGCTCCAGCGTGCGCTGGATGCCGAGTTCGATACGGACTTCGCCGAAAAGGGAAGCTTCGTCCGCAAGCGGCTGAAAGGCCGCCTGTACTGGTATTACCAGTGGCGCGCGGGCGACAAGGTCATGAGCAAGTATGCCGGGCCGGCAAGCGATCCCGCCGTCGCAGACCGCGTGGCGCGGTTCGGCAGTATCAAGTCGAGCTATCGGCGCCGGCATACCCTGGTTCGGGCCCTCGTTGCGGCGGGGCTGCCCAGCCCCGATTCGCTGTCCGGGTCGATCATCGAAGCGATGTGGAAGGCGGGCTTCTTCCGCCTACGCGATGTGCTGGTGGGACCGCCGGCGTATCAGGGCTATGCCGGACTGCTGGGTATCAGGCTCAGCCAGCGGCCCCAGATGACGCAGGACGCCGACTTTGCGCAGTTCTGGGGCGTGTCGGAGAACATCGGCGAAAGCATGGGTGATCCCCTGGCTGTTCTTCAGAAGGTCGATCCGACCTTCAGGGCGATTCCCGATATCAACGATCCCTTCGTGTCGACCCGCTATCGCAATCGGCAGGACTACGCGGTCGATTTCCTCACCCCCAACCGCGGCTCTGCCGACCACCAGGGGCGGCCGGCGCGGATGAAGGCCCTGGGCGGTGCGGGCGCCCAGCCGCTCCGGCACCTCGAGTATCTGCTGCACGAGACGGAACGGTCCGTCCTGCTGTTCGGCGGCGGCGTGCCGGTGACGATCCCGCGCGCGGAACGCTACGCCATCCACAAATTGATCGTCGCCGCGAGCAGGGTCGATCAGACCAAAGCGCCGAAGGACATCCTGCAGGTCCACACGCTGATCCAGGCCCTCGCGAAGACGCGGCCGGCGGAGCTGAAGCGTGCCTGGACGCTCGCCTGGGAGAGCGGAAACCGGTGGCGGCAGAAGTTGCAAGCCGGCCGGCAGCGTCTGCCGGCCGAGTCTCAGGCCATCCTGCGCGAGCTCAGCCCAGCCCGCGCACGATCAGGTCGTTGATGCGCCTGGAGAAGGCCGCCGGATCGGTCGGCACCTCTCCGTCGAGGATCTGCGCCTGGGCGAGCAACACGGCCGACAGGTCGGCGACGTCGCTCTCCTTCTTCTCGCCGGCCGAGCGGGCGAGCGCCTGCACGAGGGCGTGGCGCATGTTGAGCTCGAGCACCGGCTTGGCGCCGTTGCCGCGCTCCTGGCGCGCCAGCAGCCGCTCCAGCTCGCGGTCGCGCGCGCCGGCTGCGGCCACCAGGCAGGCCGGACTGTCGGTCAGGCGTTGCGAGGCGCGCACCTCGGAGACCTGCTCGCCGAGCGCGTCCTTCACGGCCTTCAGCACGTCCTTGTCGGCGTCGGTCGCGTCGGGTGACGGCGCATTGTTGTCGAGCAGTGGCACGAGGCCGAAATCGATGTCTCCCTGGCTCAGCGACTTCAGCGGCTTGCCCTCCCAGTCGGACGGCATGACGGTCCAGAAGGCATCGATCGGGTCGGCCAGCAGCAGCACCTCGATGCCGCGCGCCCGCGCCGCCTCGAGCTTGGGGTTGGCCTTCAGCCGCTCGAGGCTCTCGCCCACCAGGTAGTAGATCTCGGTCTGGTTGGGCTTGAGGTCGGCGACGTACTGCTTCAGCGAACGCAAGCTCTCCGACGCCATGCTGGCGAAGCGGCAGAGGCCGAGCAGCTGGGCGCGTCGCTCGTGGTCCTCGTACAGGCCCTCCTTCAGGACGGGACCGAATGCCTCCCAGAGGGTCTTGTACTTCTCGGCTTCCTTGTCTGCCGTGCTCTCCAGCTCGCCCAGCACGCGGCCGGTGACGGCGTTGCGGATCTGGGTGACCTGCGGGTTGTTCTGCAGCATCTCGCGCGAGATGTTGAGCGGCAGGTCCTCGCTGTCGACCACGCCGCGCACGAACCGCAGGTAGGCCGGCAGCAGGTTGGCGTCGTCGGTGATGTAGACGCGCCGGACATAGAGCTTCACCCGGCCCTTGCGCTCCGGATCGGCCATGTCGAACGGCCGCATGGTCGGCACGAACAGCATCACCGCGTAGGACTGCCGGCCCTCGGCGCGATAGTGCAGGGTCAGGGCGGGCTCGTCGAAGGCGTTGGCGATCGACTTGTAGGCCTGGGTGTAGTCCTCGGGCTTCAGCTCCGACTTCGAGCGCTGCCAGGGTGCCGACGCAGCGTTGATCTGCCTCCCCTCGCCCTTCTTGTCGCCCTCGCCATCGACCAGGTCGATCGGGAACAGGATGTGGTCGGAGTAGGTGCGCACGATGCGCTCCAGCTCGAAGCGCTCGGCGTATTTCTTGTCGTCCGCCTTGAGATGGAGCAGCACCTCGGTGCCGCGCGGCACGCGCGCCGCCTGCTCCTCGCTCGCCGGCGCGACATCGAAGCCCGCGCCGCCCTCGGAGCGCCAGACCCAGGTCTCGTCGCTGCCGGCACGGCGGCTGGTGACCTCGATCCGGTCCGCCACCATGAAGGCGGAATAGAAGCCGACGCCGAACTTGCCGATCAGGCCGCCGCCGTCCTTGGCCTCGGCCAGGCCCGACAGGAAGGCTTTGGTGCCCGAGCGGGCGATGGTGCCGAGATTGTCGATCAGCTCCTGCTGGGTCATGCCCAGCCCCGAATCGGCAATGGTGAGCGTGCCGGCCTTGGCGTCGGGCGTGATCCGTATCGCCAGTCGGTCGTTGCCGGCCAGCAGCTCCGGCTTCGCGATCGCCTCGTAGCGCAGCTTATCGCAGGCGTCGGAGGCGTTGGAGATCAGCTCGCGCAGGAAGATGTCGGTTTCGGAATAGACCGAGTGAACCATCAGGTTCAGGAGCTCGGCCACTTCGGCCTGGAAGGCGTGGGACTGGGGGGGCTTTTCGTCGGTCATGCGCGCGGAATTTGGGGGCAAGTTGGCCCGCCATCAAGTGCGTCGTTCGCAGCGACCGTCTTCCCTGGGCTAGAATACGGCCAACAGGGATGGAAACGATGCGAACCGGTGCCGATTATCGCAACAGCCTGCGCGACGGGCGACGGGTCTTCATCCTGGGCGAGGGCCAGGTCGACGACGTGACGACCCACCCGGCGACCCGGGCAATGGTCGAGCACTATGTCGCCTGGTACGACCGCCACGCCGATCCGGCCTGGAAGGACACGCTGTTCCGGCCCGACGGCACGCCGATCGACTATCTGGTGCCGAAGACGTCGGACGACCTCGCCCGTATGGGCAAATGCTTCTCGGCGACGACCTTCCTCAGCGCCGGCAACATCACCCATACGCCCGCCTACGGCCACATGATCGCGCTCGGCGTCCTCCATGCAGTGGGCCTGCGCAAGGCTTCGACCGAGCAGGTCGCCAATGCCGAGGCCTATCGCGCCGAGATCGCCCGCACCGGCCGGTTCCTGACCTTCGCCGCCGGCGCCGCGCCGATCGGCTTCCGCCTGCGGGACAATCCGGCCGACCGGGTGGCGATCAAGATCGTCGGCCGCTCCGATGCGGGCGTCACCTTGCGCGGCAAGATCGGCATGCACACCAGCCCCGCCTTCGCCGAAGATGTCTATATCGGCGCGGTGAACGGAGCCGACCTCGACGGCCATCGCGCCACCTTCGTGGTGCCGGTGAACGCCAAGGGCGTGACGGTGATCTGCCGCCACCGTGCCACCCGCGACGACAATCCGGTCACCTCGCCGCTCAGCACGCAGTTCGATGAGCTCGACGGGCAGATGTGGCTCGACGACGTGGTGGTGCCGTGGAACCGCGTGTTCCTCACCGACTTCTCGCCCGAGCCGGTGGCGCGCTGGCTGTTCTGGCACCAGCTCTATTGCTGGCTGTCGAAAGCGGAGTTCACGTTGGGCCTCGCGCTGGCCTGCACGCAGGCGATGGGTCTCATGCATCACGAGCTGACACTCGACTATCTGCTCGACCTGGTCACCGACGTGCAGACCGTGCGGGCCTGCCAGACCGCGGCCGAGCGCGATCCGGACATGACACCGGAAGGCTACTGCGCGCCGAACCAGAGCCATCTCGCCGTCGGCAGCATCGCCATGCTGAAGGCGCGGCGGCGCATGGCGGAGATCCTGCGCATCCTGCCGGGCTCCTCTTTGGTAGTCGCGCCGAGCGACCGTGACCTGTCCGACGCGGCCCTCGCCAAGGGGCTGGAGGAATCGTTCGCCGGCGGCGGCTACACGGCCCGTCAGCGCGCCGCACTGCTGCAGCTCGCCTGGGACCATGTCGGCTCGGCGCTCGATCACCGCGAGCATGTGTTCGAGCTGCATGCCAATGGCGGCGAGTACTCCTGGCGCGGCCGGCTGCGCCGAAGCTTCGACCGCTACAACGAGCTTGCGAACGCCGTGCAGAAACATATCGATGGGCCGATGCCGGCCGTGAACCTCGATGCCATCCGTGAGGCGCCGCTGGCCGCGCGGCGGCCTGTGGCCCCGCCGCGGCCCGGCGAACGATAGGGAGAGAGCGTCCGTATGAAAGTGTTCAGTTCGATTGCCGTGCAGCCCGCCGTCGAGGTGCTGCTGCCGGATTTCATCAAGCGCAGTTACGTGAAGCCCGAATTCGTCTGGAACACCGCGCCGGCGCTGATCAAGCGCCTGCAGGCGGGGGAGACAGCCGATCTCCTGATCCTGAACCGCGCCGGCATGGACGCGATGCAGCGCGAGGACCGTATCCTGGCGGGCTCCGAGGTCACGCTCGCCAGCTCTCCCGCCGCGCTTGCGGTCAAGGCGGGCACGCCGCATCCCGACATCTCGAGCGGCGAAGCGCTGAAGCGTGCCCTGCTGGCGGCCCGGGCGATCTCCTACACCGATCCAGAGGCCGGCGGCGCCAGCGGCATCCACTTCGCCAAGGTGATCGAGCGGATGGGCATTGCCGCCGAGGTCAATGCCAAGAACACCTTTCCGCCGCCGGGCGGCCTCAGCGGCAAATTCCTGCCGACGGGCGAGGTCGAGATCGCGATCCAGCAGGTGCCCGAGCTGAAGCAAGTCGCGGACATCGAGATCGTCGGCCCGCTCCCCACGCCCTACGATTTGGTGACGGTGTTTGTCGCCGGAACCGGAAAGACGAGCGCGAAGGCCGCCGAGGCCAAGGCACTGGTCGACTTCCTGCGGACGCCGGCAGCGGCCGCGGTCTTCCGCGACAAAGGCCTCGACCCGGCCTGAACTAGCGGTTGGCCCGCGCGACCGCGGCGTTCAGCAGCAGGTTGGCGCCGGGGACCGAGCGCACGAGCTCGATGTCTTCCTTCACGTTGTGGCTGATGCCCTCGTAGCAAGGCGTGAAGATCATCGCCGTCGGCGCCATGGTGGCGACGGCGTAGGCATCGTGCCCCGCCTGGCTACGCATCTCGCGATACGGCAAGCCGAGGTCCTTCGCTGTGGCACGCAACAGGTCGATGCACTCGGGCGCGAACAGCTCGGTGCCCCAGCTCCAACCCTGCTGGACGTCGATCTCGACATTGGCCTTATTCGCTGCCTCGGCGATTGCCGTCCCGATGTCGCGACCCATCGCCTCGAAGCGCGCGGCATCGATGTGGCGGTAGTCGAGCGTCAGCTTCACCTCCTCGGCATAGGTGCCGGGCAGGTTCGGGAAGCTCTCGATGCGCGTCGTCGTCGTGCGCCCCTCATCGGCGTGCAGAATGCCTGACCCTCGAGCCTGGTTCTCCAAGGATGTCCCGTCATGAAAATTGCATCGGCGCCGCTACTCTGACAGGAGAGTCGCGGTCGGCCTCACGTCATCATTGACGCCCATGATGGTGCCAACAAAATCGCCT
>DASXQC010000517.1:0-3377 GCA_036493235.1 Reyranella sp. | reverse complement strand
AGCAGGATGCCCTCGAAGGCCGCCTGGTAGAGCTGGCTGGGATGGCGCGGCATCGGCCCGCCGCGCGGGAAGATCATCGCCCACGGCACGTCGCTCGGCCGGCCCCACAGCTCGCCGTTGATGAAGTTGGCGATGCGGCCGAAGAACAGGCCGATCGGCGTGACCAGCGCCACGAGATCCGACAGCAGGAACGGCGAGATGCCGTTCTTGAACGAGAAGGCGAGGATTGCCGTGATCACGCCCAGCAGGCCGCCGTGGAAGGACATGCCGCCTTCCCACAGCATCACGATCTGCGTCGGGTTCTCGAGGAAGAAGCTCGGTTTGTAGAACAGCACGTAGCCGATGCGGCCGCCCAGGATGACGCCGAGCGCCGCCCACAACAGGAAGTCGTCGATCTTCTCCGGCGACAGCACCTTGGGCGGCTGGGTGCAGATACGGCGCATGATCTGCCAGCCGATCACCAAGCCTGCGATGTAGGCCAGCGCGTACCAGCGCACGGCGAACGGACCGATCGAGAAGATCTCCGGCTTGATGTCGGGGTAGGGCAGCAGGAGGAGATGCATGCGCCGCCTTATAGCCGGGAGAGGTGACGAGCCAAAATCGTAGGCCGAAAACCAGGGGCCCAAAATCGTCGCGGCGCCGGACCTGGGGGACCGGCGCCGCTGGGGACTTTCCAACTTCGATGTTGTTATGTTTTTAAGAGGGGGCGTCGGAGAGTCCTTATTGGTTCAGGCTTCGCCGACCGTCTCGAGGATCGAGGCGGTCAACGCGTCGGCGGGCGTCTTGCCGGCCCATACGACGTACTGAAAAGCGGGGTAGAAGCGCTCGCTTTCGCTGATCGCGACTTCGACCAGGTCGTTGAGCTGCTCGGGCTTGAGGCCATCGGTGCCGCGCAACGGGATGGCGTGGCGGAACATCGGCAGGCCTTCCTCGGTCCACAGGTCGAAGTGGCCGAGCCACATCTTCTCGTTGATCAGGGCCAGCAGGCCATGGATGTCGGAATGCCGTTCGGAGGGGATGCGGACGTCATAGGCGCAGGTGAAGTGCAAAGCCTCCACGTCGTCGCGCCAGGAAAAGAACATGCGGTAGTCGCACCAGCGGCCGGCGACCTCGACGGCGATCTCCCTTTCGGAGGTCCGATCGAACGGCCAATCGTTCGCCTGAACGAGTTTCTCGATCATTTCGAGCGGGTTCGGGTCGATCTTGTGCTTGGTCCGTTCGTGTCGAGATAACGCCATCGACCAACTCCCCAACCATTCCGCTATGCGGCTCGTCATGAGCCAATCCTTGAGCGGTTGGCCGATATATCGTGGTGGGCGCCCAACAACCCACAACCCGTAGCCTACACCACGCAGGATTCCAGCTGCAATCGGAAAAACCGAAAAGAGTCAGCGATTCCATAAATTTAATCCCCAATCCGCAGGTTCCGGCGGGTGCGATTCCGCACGCCGAATCGCACTCCGGTTCTGGCATGCGGCTTGCCTCGAAGGCGACATCTGCAACCGGAAGGACCCATGACCAGGGCCGAATTGGCCGAGAAGATCCTGACCGCCAGGCGGCTGAAGGAGCTGAGCTGGGACGAGATCGGCTGGGCAAGGAGGAGGCCCGTTACTGCAGGCAGGTGCCCGATCGCGGCCGGACTTCCCACGACTTCCCACCGTCGTGGGAAGCCTGACACGCCGCCCCGCATGGCTTTCAGGCGATTCTTCCCACCGGACTGCCACCCCTCTCTTGCCAGAATCGGTGGATAATTCCTTGTGCCGGGCGGTTCTGCCCGCCAAGATTGTCGACAATCGACGATGAGTCTTTCCCTTCTCGACCCAGTCCCGAAGAGCACGCTCCGCGCCCGGATCGCCGAGCGTCTGCGGGCGGCTATTCTGGCCGGCGACATCCCGCCCGGCGCGCCGCTGGTCGAGACGGCGCTGTCGGAGCGCTTCGACGTCAGCCGCGGGCCGTTGCGCGAGGCGCTGCGGCAGCTGATCGAGGAGGGGCTGGTCGTCACCGTGCCCTACACCGGCACGCACGTGGCGGCGCTGTCGGTCGACGACATCCACGAGATCTACTCGCTCCGCACCGCGCTCGAGATCTTCGCGATCGAGCAGCTCTGGGAACGCCGCGACGAGCGCTTCCGCCATGAGCTGGTGAAGCGCAACGACACACTGATCGCTACCATCGACGCCGGCGACGACCGTGCCAGCATCGAGACCGAGCTCGCCTTCCACGGCCTGGTCTACGAGGCGAGCGGCCATCGCCTGCTGCAGCGCACCTGGGCCAGCCTGCGTGGCCGCCTGCAGCTCTACTGGGCCGCGCACCATCGAGCCCATGGCCGACGCGGGCCGCGTCGCGACAGCCACGACAGCTACATCACCGCCGTGCTGGGCGACGACATCGGTGTGGTGCGCGCCGAGATCGCCGATCACATGCGTCGCGGCATGGAGACCACCGAGCGGTTCCTCAACACGCTCGAACCTGTTTCAAAAAAGGGAGGGAAATCATGACCATCAACCGCCGTTCGTTGCTCACCGTGCTGGCCGCCGGCAGCGGCGTCCTCGCCATGCCGTTCGCGGCCCGCGCCGACGGCACGCTCGAAGCCGTGAAGAAGCGCGGCACGCTCCGGGTCGGCGTCACCCAGGCGCCGCCATGGTTCTCCAAGGATCCCAAGACCGGGCAGTGGAGCTCGGGTCTCGGCGTCTCCTTCGGCAAGGCGATGGCCGACAAGCTCGGCGTGAAGATGGAAACGGTCGAAGTGAGCTGGGGCAACTCGATCGCCGCCCTTCAGGCCGACAAGATCGACATCATGTTCATGATCGACGCCACGCCTGAGCGCAAACAGGCGGTCGATTTCCCCGAGACTCCGCTGCTCTGGTACGCGCTTGCCGCGCTCGCTCGGGATGATCTCGCGGTGAAGACGTGGGAGGACCTGAACAAGGCGGGTGTGAAGATCGCCGTGCCGCAGGCCTCGTCGATGGACCGCTTCGTGACCGCGCATGCCTCGAAGGCCGACATCCAGCGCTTCCCCGACAATGCCGCGGCCATCGCCGCCTTCCAGTCGGGCCGCGTCGATGCGGTCGTGCTGTTCCATCCGCCGCTGCTCGCCGCCCGCCAGAAGCTCGGCAAGGGCAAGCTGGTCGTGCCGACGCCCGCCGAATGGCAGGCCTCGAGCACGGCGCTGCGCAAGGACGACACGGCGTTCGTCACCTGGGTCAACCAGCAGCTCGCCGAGAACTACAAGAGTGGCCAGACCGAGAAGTGGTACGAGCAAGCCGTCGCCGACTTCGGCCTCGACCCCAAGCTCGCTCCGCCGGTGATGAAGGAAATGATCAAGTAGGAGCCGGGGTATGCGCTCTTTTGCTGGGGGCGCGCCACTCCAGTGGCGC
>DASXQC010000516.1:0-23390 GCA_036493235.1 Reyranella sp. | reverse complement strand
GGAGGACCGCGCCACGCGGATGGGCGAGGTGGCGCCCAGCGCCGATTCGCGCTCGGCGATCGGCTATCGCGCCTTCGTCCAGCTGATGGAGAAGCTCGACGTGCCGGTCGCCCCCGTCGTGATCCGGGCCATCCCGTCGCTGCAGATCGTGCTCGAGCCGCGCAGCCCGCAGAACCTCAAGGCACTGCTGGCGTCGCACACTCAGACGCTGGTCGTGCTGCCCAAGTGGCGCGGCTACACCCGTCCCTACGGCGAGCATCTCGCGTCGGTCAGCGCGATCGATCTCGCCCAGGTGCAGGCGCTGGCGCGCGTGATCGCCGACGACGCGGAGATTGTGCGGCCGCCAAGCGCCGGGCCTTGGCATCACGAGGTCTTCCACGGCGATCCGACGCTCAGCCATCCGCAGCTCCTGCGGTCGAGCAAGCTCTGCCCCCTGGTATCGAGCGGCGAGGACATGCTGATCGCGCGTGTCTGCCGCCAACCCTCGCTCTTCGTGCTGTCCGATCCCGACGTGATAGCCAATCACGGCCTGTGGCGCGGCGACAACGCCGTGCTGGCCATGAGCTTCGTCAGCCTGATGCGCAACGGCGACGGCCCGGTGGCGACGCTGGGCGCGCCCGGGCGGCAGCCGGTCAAGAGCAAGCCCAGCGTCTGGCGGCTGACCTTCGAGCCGCCGTTCGTGCTGATCACCGTCACCGCCCTGGTGGCGATCGCCGTCGCGGTCTGGCTCGCGGCCGTGCGCTTCGGGCCGCCGGCGGCCGAGGCGCCGGACCGGCCGCCGGGTGTCCACACCCTGATCGAGGTCGCGGCCCGGCTGCTCGGCGCGCGCGCCGGCGATCGCCTGCTGCGCCGCTATGCCGAGCTGGTGGTGCTCGATCTCGGCCGCCGCCTGCATGCGCCGCGCGCGGTGTCCGGCATTGCCGAGACCGGCGCCTGGCTCGACGCGTCGCGGCACGGCGAGGCGAGCGAGCTCAAATACGCGGTCCTGGCGCAGCGCATCGACAGCGCCGGGCCGGCCGAAACAGTTGCGCGGGCGGCCGAGCTGCATCGTTGGCGGGAGGAGTTGCTGAATGGACGTTGAGCCCCTGACCGCGCTGAAGGCGCGCGTCGCCGAGCAGGTCGGCAAGGTCGTGGTCGGCCAGCACGAGGCGGTCGAGCTGATGCTGGTGGCGCTGATGGCCGACGGCCACATCCTGCTGGAAGGCGTGCCAGGCGTGGCCAAGACCCTGCTGGCGCGCAGCCTGGCCGCAACCTTGGCGCTCGATTTCAGCCGCATCCAGTTCACGCCCGACCTGATGCCGGGCGACGTGATCGGCGCCAGCATCTTCAACTTCCAGACCAACAGCTTCGTGCTGACGCGCGGGCCGATCTTCACCCAGCTCCTGCTGGCCGACGAGATCAACCGCACACCGCCCAAGACGCAGGCCGCGCTGCTCGAGGCGATGCAGGAGCGCTCGGTGACGATCGACGGCCATAGCCATCCGCTCGGCCCGCCCTTCATGGTGATCGCGACCCAGAACCCGATCGAGCAGCAAGGCACCTATCCCTTGCCCGAGGCGCAGCTCGACCGCTTCCTGTTCAAGCACCGGCTCGACTACCCGTCGCGCGACGAAGAGCTGGCGGTGGTGGCGCGCCACGGCACGGCGACGATGGTCGACCCGCAGAGCGCCGGCGTGACCGCGGTGGTCAATGCGGGCGACCTCGCCAAGCTCAAGGAGATCGTCGCCGGAGTACGTCTGAACGACGACATCGTCGCCTACGTCGTCGATCTGGTGCGCGCCACCCGCGAGCATCCCTCGCTGCAGTTCGGCGGCTCGCCGCGCGCGGCGGCGATGCTCGCCGCCTCGGCGCGCGCGCTGGCCGCCTTCAAGGGGCGCGATTTCGTGATCCCCGACGACATCAAGCAGCTCGCGCGGCCGGCGCTGCGCCATCGGCTGGTGCTGGCGCCGAGCGCGATGATCGAGGGTCAGGACGTCGACGGCGTGCTGGGCCAGATCATCGAGCGCCAGGCGGCGCCGCGCTGATGCAGCCGACGCCGCGCGCGGTCCTGATGTTCGCGCTGGCGGTGGCGCTCGCCGTGCCGTGGACGCTGCTGGCCGGCGACTGGTGGCATATCGGCGTGGCTCTGCCGCTGACCGCGCTGCTGGCGCTCGGCATCGATGCCGCCCTCGCGCCGCGCCGGACCCGGCTCAGCGTCGAGGCGACCGTGCCGGAAATGATGTCGATCGGCCGCCCGGCGAAGCTCACCGTCTCGGTCGGCGCCGGCCGCAACATCGGCGGCGGACGCTGCGCGGTGCTGCCTGAAGTGTCGGGGCCCTTGCAGCCGCCGGCCGTCACCGAGATCGACTGGACTAGCTCGGGTGCCGCTGTCGCCGAATGGCTGCTGCAAGCCAAACGCCGCGGCATCGGCCGGCTGGAGCGCGTCTGGCTGCGCTGGACCGGGCCGCTCGGCCTGATGGCAGTGCACGGCCGCTTCGAGATCGGCCGCGCCATCGCCGCCACGTCCGACATCGCCGGCGTGCGCGCGGTTGCGCTGCGCTTTGCCCAGAACGACGCATTGTTCGGCCAGAAGATGATGCGCCAGCAGGGCGAGGGCAGCGAGTTCCGCGCGTTGCGGGAATACGCGCCGGGCCACGATCCGCGCTCGATCGACTGGAAGCAGTCGGCCAAGCACCGCGCGCTGATGTGCAAGGAGTACTTCACCGAGCGCAACCAGCAGGTCATCTTCGCCTTCGACTGCGGCCATCTGATGAGCGAGCCGCTGGAGGGCGTGCCGCGGCTCGACCATGCGATCAACGCCGCGCTGCAGATGACCTGGGTGTCGCTCGACCATGGCGACCGGGTCGGCGTGTTCGGCTTCGACGCCCGCGTGCGGCGCTACGCCCGGCCGATCGGCGAGGTCGCCAACTTCACGCTGATCCAGCGCCAGATGGCGGAGCTCGAGTACCGGCCGGAGGAAAGCAACTACACGCTCGGCCTGATGGACCTGATGGGCCGGCTCGACCGGCGCAGCCTGATCGTGGTGATGACCGACTTCGTCGACACCGTCACCGCCCAGCTGATGCTCGACAACCTGCAGCGTCTGTCGGCCCGCCATCTCGTGCTGTTCATCGCGTTGCGCGACCGCGCGCTCGACAGCGTCGCGACCGCCGAGCCGCGCGATTTGCGCGGCCTCGCCCGCTCGGTGCTGGCCAACGACTTCGTCGCCGAGCGCGAGGTCGTGCTGCAACGCCTGCAGCGGCTCGGCGTGCTGTGCATCGATGCCGAGCCGGACCAGCTCGGCACCGAGATGGTCAATCGCTATCTCGACATCAAACGTCGGGAGATGCTCTGAATGACCCTCGAGCTGCGAAGCGCCGAGTTCCGTCGCGAGCGCGAGCAGACTTGGCGCGAGCTGGAAGCGCTCGTCGAGCGGGCCGAGAAGAACGGCGTGGCGAGCCTCGATGCCGCCAGCCTGGCGCGGCTGCCGACGCTCTACCGGGCGACCCTGTCGGGCCTGTCGGTGGCGCGGGCGATCTCGCTCGATGCCAATCTCCTGTCCTATCTCGAGGCGCTGTCAGCGCGCGCCTATCTCTCGGTCTACGGTGTGCGCGAGCAGCCGGGCGCGTTGCTTGCCGCTTTCTTCGCCTGGCGGTTGCCCACGGCGGTGCGCGGCGCCTGGCGCGAGATCGCCCTCGCCGCCGCCGTGCTCGTGGCCGGCATCCTCACGGCATGGTTGCTGACGATGCGCGACCCAGGTTTCTACGATTCGTTCGTCGCGTCCGGTGTGCAGGGCGGCCGGAACTTCCACGCCACTGCCGAGGAGCTGCGCAAGAGCCTGGTTGGCCATGACGAGAAGGTCGATCAGCTCGGCTTCTTTGCAGCCTGGCTGTTCTCGCACAATGCCCAGATCGGCATGATGAGCTTCGCGCTGGGCTTCGCGCTCGGCGTGCCGACCGTGATCCTGACCTTCTACAACGGCCTGATGCTCGGCGCCTTCCTGGCGCTGTTCCAGTCCAACGGCCTGCTGGTGCCGCTCGGCGGCTGGCTGTCGATCCACGGGCCGACCGAGCTTTCGGCGCTGGTCCTGAGCGCTGCTGGCGGGCTGAAGCTCGGCGGCGCGGTCCTGTTCGCCGGCCGCGAACCCCGTCTGGTGCGGCTGGCGCGCGAGGGCCGTGACGCCGCGGTCGTGATGATGGGCGCGGTGCTGATGTTCCTGCTCGCCGGCCTGCTCGAGGGGCTGGGCCGGCAGCTCATCCTTGATACCGCGCTGCGTTACCTGGTGGGTTGGGGCGTCTTCGCGTCGTTGGTTTCCTACTTCGTGTGGAAGGGGCGGCGGTGAGCGACATCGCCGCCCTGCCGCAAGACCAGGCCGACAAGCTCGCTCGCGAGGTGGTCACCCCCGAAGGCGTGGTGGTCCATGTGCGCCTGGCCGCAGCCAGCGCCCGCCTGGGCGCGCTGATCCTCGACCTGGTGATCCTGTTCGCGCTGCTGATCGTGGTGGGACTTCTCACCTTTTTTGCTGGCGGCCATCTCGGCCGCGCGGCGGGCATCCTCGCGCTGTTCGGCCTGCGGACTTTCTACTTCTCGGGCTTCGAGCTCGCCTGGAACGGCCGCACGCCGGGCAAGCGCATGACTGGCCTGCGGGTCGTCAACCGGCGCGGCGGCACGCTCACGCCCGCTGCGGTGATCGCCCGCAACCTGATGCGCGAGGTCGAACTCTTCCTGCCGCTGTCGATCGCCGTCAGCGGCGGGGCTGGCATCGCGACCGATCCCTGGACCTTCGCGGCGCTGCTGATCTGGGTCTGCGTGCTCGCCTTCCTGCCCGTGTTCAACCGCGACCGGTTGCGCGCCGGCGACATGGTGGCCGGCACCTGGGTGATCATCGAGCCCAAGCCCGCGCTGCTGCCCGAGCTGGTGTTGGAAACGGCCACTGCCGCAGCCTATCGCTTCACTACTCAGCAGCTCGCAGTCTATGGCGTGAAGGAGCTGCAGGTGCTGGAGGAGGTGCTGCGCTCTCCCGTGGTGAGCCGGCAGGCGCTGGAGCGCGACGTCGCCCAGCGCATCGCCCGCAAGATCCGCTATCCCAATCCCGAGGCGGTCGCGCTCGATGCCGCGAAGTTCCTCGAAGCCTTCTACGCGGCCCAACGCCGCCGGCTGGAGGCTGAGCTCGCCTTCGGCCGCCGCCGCCGCGACAAGTACGACGCCTGACCCGTCAGTCGAACACGGCGGCGATCTGGTCGATGTCGACGCCTTCCTTCTCACGCCGGAGGTAGTAGTAGAGCGTAGCGAGAAGGCACGCGGTGAATGCCTCGAACAGTGCCGAGAAGGCCCAGAGCCCGATATGGGTGGCGGTCGACCTAAAACCAGTGATTACGGTAAGCACGCCTTCGGTCACCATGGCGCCGACCCACATGAGCAGCAAGGCTACCAAGTAGGCCCCGAACACGCGCCCCCGCCGCCCACTCGTAAGCTCCTGGCTGCGTGACAGGGCCGCGGTGGAGCCCCTTTGCTCGATGACAGCGGCGGGCACCGCGACCGCCCACATCGTCCCGAGGATCAAGCCCGGTACGATCAGCAGGAGCAGGCCGAGAAAAACTCCAATGCCGGACAGGATCGCGACGCCGAGTGCTGCGCCGAGCCGTTTCAGGCCCTCGGACAGGCACTCACCGATCGTGACTCGCCGGCCACGCAAGGCCTGCATCGAGCCATAGACCAGCGTCACGCTGACGATCTGCCCGATGATGACGTTGGCGATCGGACGAAAGTACGATCCGGGCACGAGATAATCGAAGACAAGGCTTGGTACGCTTGCAATGAGGGCGGTGCCGAAGAATGGGCCGAAGTGGCTGACCAGGATGGCGCTGGCGGTGCTGATAGCGTTGCCGATACTCCAGCTCGGCGCGCCGGCTCCTGACTGCATTGCTGTCACGACGTTCTCCCGTCAGTCGAACACGGCGGCGATCTGGTGGATCTCGACGCCTTCCTTGTCGCGCCGCAGGTAGTAGTACAGCGTGGCGACGACGCAGGCGGTGAAGGCCTGGGTCAGCGCGACGAATCCCCAGACCGCGACCAGGAACACGGTCGAATCGATGCCGGCGACCACGCCGACCGCGCCGCCGACGACCGCGCCCCCCACCACGGTGATCAGCCCGGCGATGAAATAGGCGCCGAACACCCGCCAGCGGCGCTCGCGGGTCAGCTCCTGACTGCGCGACAGGGCTGCGGTTGCGCTCATTTCCTCGATGACTGCTGCCGGGACCGCCACGGCCCACATCGCGGCGAGGATCAGGCCGGGGATGATCAGCAGGATCATGCCGAAGAAGATGCCGATGCCGGACAGGATCGCGACACCGAGCGCCGCGCCGAGTCGTTTCAGGCCCTCCGACAGGCATTCGCCGATCGTCACCTGCCGGCCGCGCAGCGCCTGCATCGAGCCGTAGACCAGCGTGACCGAAACGATCTGGCCGACGAGCAGGTCGATGATCGAATGGAAGTAGGAGTCGGGCACGAGGTAGTCGAAGACCAGGCTCGGCAGGCTGGCGACCAGGGCCGTGCCGAAGAACGGCACGAAATGACTGAACAGAATGGCGGCGGCGGTACTGACAACGTTGCCCACGCTCCAGCTCGCCTCGCCGGCTCCCGACTGCATTGCCGTCATGTCGTTCTCCCCGTTAGAACATATTCCGTCCGGCCGGAATCGGCCGGACGGAATATGCCTGTTGCAACCAATATCGCCCGTGCGCGCATTTCCGTTCAGATGGAACCGCGCCGTTCGGGTGATGGGACAAGGGACAGCTGTACGGGCGATGTTCCATCTGAACGGAAATCGCTCTAGTCGAACACGGCCGCGATCTGCTCGATATCGACGCCGTCTTTGTCACGCCGCAGGTAGTAGTAGAGCGAGGCAAGCAGGCAGGCGTAGAGGGCAAGGTTGAGCGCGTTGAAGGCCCACTGCGCCACCGCCAGCCCGGTGCCGGGATGGGTGACGAGCTCCGTCATTCCTTCGATGAAGCTGCTGCCCATGCTCCTGATGAGGATGAATCCGATCACGCCTTCAACGGCGGCGATGATCAGGCCCGCGACGAAGAGGGTGCCAAAGATGCGCCAGCGCCGGTCGCGGGTGAGGGCCCTGCTCCGGCCGAACGAGGCCGTGACACCTGCGCGCTCGACGACGGCAACCGGTACCGCAACGATCCACATGAGCATGACGACGATGCCGGGCACGACCAGCAAGAGGAAGCCGATGAAGTAGCCGATCGCCGCCAGGATCGCCACGCCCAGCGCGACCCCCAGCCGCTTGAACCCCTCCGACAGGCATTCGCCGATGGCGACCTTGCGGCCGCGAAGCGCCTGCACCGTTCCGTAGATCAGGGTGACGAAGGCGACCTGCCCGAAGATCAGGTCGATCAGCGACTGGAACGGCGACAGCGGCACGGCCAGCATGAACAGCAGGCTGGGCAGCATGACCAGCAAAGCCGCGCCGACGAATGAGACCAAATGGCCAAAGAAAATGGAGCCGGCCGAGCCGATCACGGAGCCGACGCCCGATTGGCGCGACCCGCCTGCTTCGATCGCCGTCATGTCGAGCTCTCCCCCTCTCTTCACGTGCGTCCTGCGAAATGTAGCACAAGCGGATTGTGGGGAACGTTGACTCTCGCAAGGGCCCTTTTCACTTTGGCAGCAGTTTTGGGAGGAAACGAATGGCGACCATCGACCCGGCCGACGAGGTGCAGCTTTTCGCGACGATCGACCGCTGGGTCGAGCGCGAGGTGAGGCCTCGCGTCAAGGAGTTCGACCATGCCGACAAGTGGCCGGCCGAAATCGTCGAGCAGATGAAGGAGCTCGGCCTGTTCGGCGCCACGGTATCCCCCGAGTATGGCGGGCTTGGCCTGCCGGCCTCGACCTACGCCCAGATCGTCATGAAGATCTCGGCAGTGTGGATGGCGATCACCGGCATCTTCAATTCGCACCTGATGCTGGCGCTGGCGGTCGAGAAGTTCGGCACCGAGCCGCAGCGCCGCCACTGGCTGCCCAAGTTCGCGAGTGGCGAGGTGCGCGGCGGCCTGGCGCTGACCGAGCCCAATGCCGGCACCGACCTGCAGGCGATCCGCATGACGGCGCGGCGCGAGGGCGGCGACTACGTCATCAACGGCACCAAGACCTGGATTTCGAACGGCATCGAGGGCTCGTGCTTCGCGCTGCTGGTCAAGACCAACCCCGAGGCGAGCCCGCGTTACTCGGGCATGAGCCTGTTCATCGCCCCCAAGGGGCCGGGCTTCACGGTCGGCCGCAAGCTCGAGAAGCTCGGCTACCACTCGATCGATTCGGGCGAGCTGATCTTCCAGGACTACCGCGTGCCGGCCGACCACCTGATCGGCGAGGTCGAGGGCAGGGGCTTCACCCAGGTCGCGGGCGGGCTGGAGCTCGGCCGCATCAACGTCGCGGCGCGCGGCGTCGGCATCGCCGAGGGCGCGCTCAGGCTTGCGACCGATTACGCCCAGCTGCGCCAGACCTTCGGCAAGCCGATCATCGAGCACCAGGCGATCGCCACGAAGATCGGTGAGATGGCGACGCGGGCGCGCGCCGCACGCCTGCTGACGCTCGACGCCGCAGGGGCCTTCGATCGCGGCGAGCGCTGCGACATGCAGGCGGGGATGGCCAAGTACTTCGCATCGGAGGCGGCGCTCGAGAACAGCACCGAGTCGATGCGTATCCACGGCGCCTACGGCTATTCGAAGGAATACGACATCGAGCGGCTCTATCGCGACGCGCCGCTCACCTGCATCGGCGAGGGTACCAACGAAATGCAAAAGCTCATCATCGCCCGGCAGTGGGCTCGTCACAGCGCGTCGACATGAAGGACAAACCTCTCAAGGGCATTCGCGTCCTGACGCTGGAGCAGTTCGGCGCCGGGCCCTATGGCACCATGTTCATGGCCGAGCTGGGCGCCGAGGTGATCAAGGTCGAGGCGCCGGAGGGCGATCCCTCGCGCCAGGTCGGGCCGTATCGGCTGGGCAAGGACGACAGCGAATATTTCCAGGCCTGGAATCTCGGCAAGAAGAGCGTGACGCTCGACCTGAAGTCCAAGGACGGCCGCGCGAAGTTCGAGGCGCTGGTGAAGTCGGCCGACTGCGTGGTCAACAACATGCGCGGCACGCAGCCCGTCAAGCTCGGCATCGACTATGCGAGCCTCAAGCACTTGAACGCCTCGATCGTCTGCCTGCACATCTCGGCCTATGGCCGGTTCAACGAGCGCAAGGACTGGCCGGGCTACGACTTCCTGATGCAGGCCGAGGCGGGTCTGATGGAATTGACCGGCGATCCCGAGGGCGCACCGACACGGGTGGGCGTGTCGCTGATCGACAGCATGAGCGGCCTCACGGGCACGGTGGGCCTGCTCGCGTGCCTGCTTCGGGCCAAGACGACAGGGCAGGGCTGCGACGTCGACACCTGCCTCTACGACGTCGCCATGCACCAGCTTACCTATCCGGGCTCGTGGTACCTCAACGAAGGCGATGTCTCGTCCCGGGTGCCGCGCAGCGCGCATCTCTCGTTGTCGCCGGTGCAGACCTACCCGACGAAAGACGGCTGGATCTTCATCATGTGCATGACGCAGAAATTCTGGCTGTCGCTCTGCGAAGCGATGGGGCGCGGCGATCTCGTGAGCGATCCGCGCTTCCCCGATCCCAACACGCGGGCGAAGAATCGCGCCGCACTCGATGAGGCGCTCGATCCGACGTTCCGCACGCGGACGACAGAAGAATGGCTTGCGAAGTTCAACGGCCTGCTGCCGGCCGCGCCCGTCTATCGTCTCGACCAGGCGCTCGACAGCGACTTCGCGCGCGAGACGGGAATGGTTTCCGCCGTGCCACATCCGGCGAAGGGCAGCTTGCGTGTGATCGCCAATCCGATCCGCATCGACGGCGAACGGCTCGCGCAAGAAGCCTGCTCGCCGCTCGGCGCCGACAACAAGAAGTACGTGACATGAAGCTCGAAGGCATCAAGGTCGTCGACCTGTCCTGGTTCCTGCCGGGGCCGTATCTCACCACCGCGCTGGCCGATCACGGCGCGACCGTCATCAAGGTCGAACCGCCGGGCGAGGGCGACCCCGGCCGCCACATCCGCCCGCCGGATGAGCGCACGTCGGTGTTCTTCCGCAACATGGCGCGTGGCAAGAAGAGCGTCGTGCTCGACCTCAAGAGCGAGCGGGGCCGCGCCGATCTCTTCGGCTTAGCCGCCGAGGCGGATGTGATCGTCGAATCCTTCCGGCCCGGCATCGCGGCGCGCTTCGGCATCTCCTACGAGGCGGTGAAGGCGGTGAACCCGGGCGTCGTCTATTGCTCGATCAGCGCCTTCGGCCAGGACGGCGCCTATCCCGGCCGCGCCGCACACGATCTCGCGCTCGAAGCGATGACCGGCGTGCTGAGCCTGACCCTGGGCGACGACAGTCGTCCGACGGTTCCCGGTATCCCGATCGCCGACCTCGTGAGCGGCCTGCACGGCCTGTCGGGCGTGCTGATGGCGCTGCTGCGTCGCACGACGACGGGCAAGGGCGACTATATTGACGTGTCGATGCACGAGGCACTGATGGCGTCGTGCGCCAACGTGGTCGGCGAGGCCTTCACCGAGGGCCAGCAGCCTGATGTGAAGAACCAGCGCACCACCGGCGGCGCTGCGTTCTATCGCACCTACGACACAGCCGACGGCCGCCAGCTGGTGCTGGCCGGGCAGGAGATGAAGTTCATCCGCAACCTGCTGACCGCGCTCGGCAAGCCCGAGCTTATCGAGCTCTGCGAATGGCCCGGCGCGCATCAGAAGCCGGTGCACGAGTTCCTGGCCGCGACCTTCAGGGCCAGCCCGCTCGAGCACTGGATGGAGTGGCTGGCCACGCTCGACATCTGCTACGGGCCGGTCAACACCTTGCCCGAGGCGATCGAGGATCCCAACCTGCTGAAGCGCGGCGCCATCGTCGTCGCGGAGGATGGCCGCAAGCACTTCGCACCTGCAGTGAGATTCAAGGACGAGCCATCGAAGCCGCTGTATCGCGAGCCGCTGCTGGGCGAGCACACGGCCGAAGTTTTGGCCCAGGCCTCAGGCGGGCGCCGCCAATAACACTCGGGTCGCGGTAAGGGCCTGGCACGGATTCTGCTCTAGGCTGTGACCAGCCGGTCGCCCTATGCTGCGACCGACGGCTGAGCATCTTGGGGGAGATGATCATGGCGACTGCGAGCGTAGCGGCCCGCGACAACAGCAACCGTTGGCTCCAGCTTCTGCTGGGCGTGGTCGCGATGATGGCGATCTCCAGTCCGCAATACGTCTGGACACTGTTCACCGGCCCGTTCAACCAGCGCCTCGGCACGACTTTGCCGGAAATCCAGGTGACGTTCTCGCTGCTGATCGTCCTGCAGACCTTCTTCTCCCCGTTCCAGGCGTACCTGGTCGACCGCTTCGGGCCGCGCCTGCTGATCTCGGTCGGCGCCATCATGGCGGGCGGCAGCTGGGTGCTGGCGTCGACGGTGAGCACCCTGTGGGGCCTTTATCTTACCTACGGCATCATCGGCGGCTTCGGCACGGGCATCATCTATGTCGGCATCATCGGCCTGATGGTGCGCTGGTTTCCCGACCGCCGCGGCCTCGCGACGGGACTGGCGGCGGCGGGCTACGGCTTCGGCGCGTTCTTCACCAGTTTCCCGATCGATTCTATGATCAAGTCGTCGGGGTACGCGCATACGCTGCTGGTCTGGGGCATTATCCAGGCGGCGATCGGCGTGGTCGCGGCGCTCGGCATGAAGGTTCCGCCCGAGAGCTATCAGCCGGAGGGCTTCGATCCGGCGATCGCCCAGAACGAGCTGCAAACCAGGCGCAGCTACACGCCGCGGGAGATGCTGCGCAATCCGATCTTCTATCTGCTGTTCGTGATGATGGCGATGATGTCGACCAGCGGCCTGATGGTCGTGTCGAACGTCGGCCCGTTCGCCAACGAGTACAAGGTCGCGCAGGTGCTGGTGTTCGGCATGGCGGCGCTGCCCCTGTCGCTCACCCTCTCGCGCGTCACCAACGGCCTCACCCGGCCGTTCTTCGGCTGGATCTCCGATCACATTGGCCGCGAGCAGACCATGGCGCTCGCCTTCGCGCTCGAAGCCGTCTGCATCCTGGTGTTGCTCAACGTACTCGACAATCCGGTGCTGTTCGTCGTCCTGACCGGGCTGGTATTCTTCGGCTGGGGCGAGATCTTCTCGCTCTTCCCGTCGACCCTGACCGACACGTTCGGCACGAAATACGCCGCCACCAACTACGGCTTTCTCTACATCGCGCAGGGCGTGGGCTCGATTCTCGGCGGACCGGCGGCGGCGCTCCTGAAGCAGGCAACGGGCGGCTGGACCGCGGTGTTCGTCATCGTGGCGGGCCTCGACCTGCTGACCGCGATCCTCGCGATCACCGTCCTGCGCCGTATGCGGCAGCGCCACCTGCTCGGCACCTGAGGTCTGCAGGGCACGTCGTCACACCGCTTTATCGCGCGGCGTTTCTGGGCGAGCATACGGCCAACAAGTCTTGTCCGTACGTTCGCGAGGAAATTGCCATGACCGACACGCCTGCTTCTACCGCGCCGCTCGCCGGCGACGAGCTGTCGGCCTACCGCATCAAGGCGGGCCAGCCCCTCGTCACGGCGTCGACGCAGCGTGATCGCGGCGTCGGTCCGTTCAAGCGGCTGGTGCTGCGCGGCGCCACGGTGATCGACGGCACCGGCGCGCCGCCGATCGGGCCGACCGACATCGTGATCGAGAACAACCGCATCACCCTGATGAAGAAGGCGATCGGCAATCTCTCGACGTCCGCCAATCGCGTGCAGGCCGGCGATCACGAGATCGACTGCCGCGGCAAGTGGGTGACGCCGGGCTTCATCGACTGCCATGCCCATGCCGGCGTGGCCTATCACGCGGCCAACGGCTGGGTGCCGCCGGTCGACTATGTCTACAAGCTCTGGCTGGCCCACGGCGTCACCACGGTGCGCGAGATGGGCTCGATGAACGGGCTGGGCTGGATGCTCGACCAAAAGCAGCGCTCGGCCGAGAACACGATCGCCGCCCCGCGGCTGCTGGCCTACGCCTACTTCCCCGCCGTCAACGACATGCTGAAGACGATCCACTCGCCGGAGGAGGGCCGCGCCTGGCTGCGCAAGCTGAAACATCGCGGCGCCAACGGCGTGAAGTTCTTCGGTGCCCCGCCCGCCATCATGGAAGCGGCCCTCGACGAGTGCGTTCGGCTCGGCTTGCGCTCGGGCTGCCATCACGCGCAGATGGCGGTCACGCGCATGAATGCGCTCACGACTGCGAAGTGGGGCCTGACCAGCGCCGAGCATTACTACGGCCTGCCCGAGGCGCTGTTCGAGGATCGCGTGGTCCAGCACTTCCCGCTCGACTACGACTACAACGACGAATATTTCCGCTTTTCGGTCTCCGGTCAGATGTTCAAGCAGGGCGCCGAACCCGGCTCGGCCAAGTGGAACGAGGTGCTGGAGAAGTTCCTCGAAATCGGCTTCACCTTCGTGCCGACCTTCACGATCTACGATGCCAACCGCGACCTGATGCGCGCGCGCCAGGCCGACTGGCACAAGGACTACACATGGAAGTCGATGTGGAACTACTTCACGCCGCAGCGCGGCGGCCACGGCTCCTACTGGTATCGCTGGTCGACTACCAACGAGGTCGAGTGGAAGGAGAATTACCGGCGCTGGATGGCCTTCATCAACGAGTACAAGAACCGCGGCGGCCGCGTCTGCACCGGCAGCGATTCGGGCTTCATCTACTCGATCTTCGGCTTCGGCTATGTCCGCGAGCTGGAGCTCCTGCAGGAGGCGGGCTTCCATCCGCTCGAGGTCATCCGCTCGGCGACCTCGCAGGGCGCGGCGCTGTGCGGGATCGAGAACGAGGTCGGCACGCTCGAGGTCGGCAAGCTGGCCGACGTGCTGGTGCACGACCACAATCCGCTGACCGACTTCAAGCTGCTGTACGGCACCGGCGCGATGCGCTTCAACGATGCGACCAACGCGGTCGAATGGCATCGCGGCCTGAAGTACACGATCAAGGACGGCGTGATCTATGACACCGCCGAGCTGCTGGCTGACGTGCGCGACCTAGTCAAGGAGAGCTTCGAGCACGACGTGCCGCCGCGCTACGCAGAGCAGCAGAAGGCAGCGGAGTGACAGACTTTGTCGTCCTGACGGGCTTCCTGGGCTCGGGCAAGACGACGCTGCTGCGCGATTTCCTGACCGGTCCCGAGGCCGCCGACACGGCGGTCATGGTGAACGAGGCAGGCGAGATCGGCCTCGACGGCGTGATCCTGAACGAGGGTGGCAACGACACGCCGATCGCCATGCTGTCGAACGGCTGCATCTGCTGCCAGGCCGGCAGCGATCTCGCCTATGCGATCGACCGTCTGCTCAGCGTGGAGCGGCCGGGCGCGACAGGCCCGTTGCGACGCATCGTGCTGGAGACCAGCGGTCTCTCCAAGCCCGGCCCCGTCCTGCGCCAGCTTGGCGGTCTCGCGGAGCATCGCCTGCGCGTCTCGGTGCTGGCGACCTACGACGCCACGCGTGGCACGGAAACGGCGGCATTCGAGGAGGCGGCGGCACAGTGGGCCGCAGCGCACCGCATCGTCGTCACCAAGACCGATGCCGTTCCACCGGAGGCTCTTGCGCGCACCAAAGAAGAGATCGCCTCCATCAATCCACTGGCGGAAGTCGTGGCGATGGCCGATCGGGATCGGGCGGTGGCGGCCGCCTTCGCGCCGCTCATAGGTGTCGCGCCGATGCCTGTGCCGCCAGAGGCCGCGACCCCGGCTCATGCCCGCATCGCCGTCCGTCTCGCACGCCCGACCGGTGTGCTCGGCTACGACGACCTCGCAACCTGGCTCGACAATCTCGCCGGTGCGCTCGGCGAGCGGCTGTTGCGCCTGAAGGGTCTGGTGCGCGTCGCGGAGAGCGAGCGCCCGCTGCTGGTGCAGAGCGTCGGTACGCTCTTTTCCCCGCCGCGGCCGTTCGGCGAGCCACAGGCGGCATCGCCGCTCTTCCTGGTGGTCATCGCGCGCGATTTGCAGGCGGGCGAGGTGGAGTCCGTCGTGCCGGCCGGGCTGTTCGCCGTCTCGTCTTACGCACGCGCCGATTCGCCGCGGTCTGCGGGTCTGAGCTCAGTGCAGAAGTTCGTCCGAATCGCCTGAACAGGCGATGGGCGCGGCTCTGATACTGCTCTAGTAGGAAGACGGCTTGCCGCCTCGGCTCCCCGATCTGCGAACTTCTTCAAGACTGAGCGGGCCAGTGCTCGCGACACGGACCAACTGGCGGTTCTCGGCGGCGCGTGCCAGCTCAAATCGCGTCGGGTCGATGACCAGGTGCTCGGTGGCGCGATAGATCGCGATCTCCAACGGGATGGAGGGTGCTTTGTTGGCCTGTATGCCCTGCAGATTGCGAGTGACGATCGTTTCGAGAGCATCGAGCGGCAGGCGGACAGTCAGCTCGTAGGATGACAGCTCGACCACTCTATGCCCTCGGAACGCTCTCTTGTCGCGCGGATCGGGAGTTCCAACCGCCAGTCCGGGTTCAATGAGCGACTCCAGAGCCAACAACTGGTTGTCGACACGAACCTCGAGGAAGTCGGTGCCACGCACCTGTTCCGACATCGCCGCGGGCGCATCGACCTCAAGTGCGCTCAGCACGCCGATACGATCGCCCTCGACAAGTAGCCGAAGCCGAAGGCTCGTGGACTTGATTCTGTCCGGTCGATCTGCAGAGTTCGGCAGCGGCAAATCCCGCCTTGAAGTCGTGGTCCGCTCCGCTCCAGCGGCCATCTGCCTCGCTGCCGTCACCGGAGCTTTCCTGGGGCCGGCGGGCGTGTCCGCAAGCGGCTTGCCTTTCAACTCACCCGGCGCGACCTCCCTGATCGGCGAGGATTTCCTGCGGCCCGAGGGGCCGGTGCTATCGGGGTTCTTGCGAGGACGTTGATCCTGGTTCATTGCCCGCATCCTTCCGGCGCTTACCAGTTGCGACCGTGACGGTAGTTGTGAATCCAACGGTAGTAGATGCTGTCCAGGGACAGTGGGGCCGAGGTACGGAGCGTACCAAGCCAGTTGGTGTTATGCACGATGACCCGGTCCGGCCCCATCCCGAAGATGATGACCCCCGGTTTCAGCAGCCTTGCCTGTACTATCCGGCCAAATGAGCTGCCGGCCTCGATCCTGATTTTCAGGTCGTCCAGGTGCTCGCGCAGACCGCGCGCCAACGTTGCGAGGTGCAGGTCCGGGTTGACCACGATGCGTCGGGACGTCGGTCGGGCAACCGTGAATTGATCGACCGAGCCAAGGTGCCATTCGCCAA
This sequence comes from Reyranella sp., assembly GCA_036493235.1. Classification (GTDB taxonomy): domain Bacteria; phylum Pseudomonadota; class Alphaproteobacteria; order Reyranellales; family Reyranellaceae; genus Reyranella. The sequence goes on along the minus strand of DASXQC010000516.1, from coordinate 7,039 downwards.
CCCATTCCTCACGCCAGTCGGCGGTCAGAGCCGTACCGTTCGAGCGCATGCGTCCCGCATACTTGGGGCCCCAATCGACCATGTTCCAGGCCAGGAGACCCATGCGCCCATCGCCGACGAGGTCGACTGGCAGGAACTGATCGTGCTCGGCGAGGCCACCCCAACCGGGAACGTCTCCGTCGTAGAGGCGCACTGCTGTAAAGTCGCTTCCTGTCGATCGGAACATGCCAAGGTACGGATTGGCCCAGTCCGGTCCGTTGAACAGGTAGAGGTCGTTCTTGCCGTCGCCATTGAAGTCGCCAATGTAGATCCGGTCGTTTCCGCGGAAGCCTCCCCAACCGGGCAAGTCGTCCTCGTACAGGCGGATGCATTGAAAGGTACCGCGACGCTGTCGGAACAGGCCCAGGTAGATCGAACTCCAGTCCTGGGAGTTCCAGATCAGCAGGTCGCTGTGCCCGGTTCCGCCGAAGTCGCCAACCTGGATGACGTCATGCTCGCGCATGCCACCCCAGCCCGGGATGTCGCCATCGTAGCGGCGGGTGAGCGCAAATCCGGCTCCATTCGATTCCAGGGTCGCCACATAGGGCATGACCCAGTCGGTAAAGTTCGTGACGAGAAGGTCGTCGCGCCCATCACCGTTGAAGTCACCGACGAGGAACCGATCGTTTCTCGCGAAGCCGCCCCAACCCGGAATGTCCGCATCGTACCGGACGACAAGCCGCAGGCTTCCGTCCGGAGCGACCTTGATGAGACCCAACAGGGGGATGGTCCACCAGGTCGAGTTGTAGACAACGAGTTCGTCACGCCCATCGCCATCGAAGTCGCCGGCGACATAGGTGTCACCCGGCCGGATACCCCAACCGCCGGGAATGATGCCCGCTGACGTCCTGACATGCTGCCAGCGCGTTCCGTCGGCTCGGTACAGGCTGAGACCGCGCTGATCGATCCCGAAGAACTCGCTCTGCGTTGCGCCGGTGAAGCGGCCCGCCACCACCGTCCGGAACGTACGGCCAGTGGCACTGTGGTGCTTCTCCTTCATTTCCGTGTAGCAGACGGGGCAAAATTCATCTGCATTGTGCCGCATACGGCAATTCACGGCAGGCCTGGAGATCCCGGTCTCGAATGTGTGCGCGCCCTCGAAGAGTCCGGCGTCCGCTTGATCGTCCCATGTCGCAGGTTTGGGGCCTGCGGTGTATTCGGAATTGGCACCCGTACCGGTGGGGACCGGCGTGGCGGACGCAATGTACTGGCGCCACTTGACTTTCGATCGTCGGGTTTCGATGGTCACATTGACCTTCGACGGCTCACTGCCGGTGTATGCGCCCTTCCCAGTAGCGCTGTACTCATCGGCGAGGTTGCCGAACCCGTGGCCGAACTCGTGCGCGATGGTGGCCGCATTCTCTTGCGTGGTGACCTTCAGCACGGTTCCGCTTCGCAGGCCGCCTGGCAAAGTCGAGTTGACGACGATCAGGACGAAATCGGCGCCAGGAGCCCACTTCGCGAGCGCCGCATCGATCCTGGACTGGGTGTCCGTGCCATTCTCGAACCAGTCATGCCACCACTCACCGTTCGAGATGATATTCAGAGCCGTGGCGACGATGTTCTCGGTAAAGGTATCGTCCGACAAATTGTCATCCGTACCCTTCAGGTCCCAGGTTCGGGTGCTTGCTCCCGAGTTTGCCGACTCGAGGTTGACCCGCAGGATGTTCCAGGCCGCGCAATCTTCATTGAACGCGTCGGCGAGGAAGACGTTCTTCAGGACGTTGTCACGAACGTAATTGTTGTACTTGGTTTGGTCGGCGCCGGCGGCGAAGCCATCACCGAGTATGGCGAGCGTCTTGGTTCCGCTTGTCGTCCCGATGTCCTGCAGATTGGTCACGCTGTCAGCCATGAAGCGCCCCCTGTAGAGCTTGGAACTCTGGCCACACCAATCGAAGGTTCCTACAGCCTCCGTCGCAGCATTCTCACTGACTCTGCAAACAGCGCCAGCGACGAGAGGGCGCCACGAGACGCTCAATACAACTAAGTGCGATTCTGTTGCTGACGTAACGTTAGCGTCTTCGGGAAGTGAATGATTGTTGCCTGAGTTACTTCGCTTCTGCGATCGGGCGTGCTTCTCACGCACGGGGGACCTTCCGTGCCGTAGAGAGAGCTCAGTGCAGGGGTTTGTCCGAGTCGCCTGACAGGAGCACCGGGAAGAGTTCTGTAAAGGCGAAGCCGGTTGCGCCGTCGGGCCGGTCGAAGCGCAGCACGACGTCGAAGCGCGAGCCATTCCAGTGGGTTGGCGGCGTCCCGCTGCTGATCGGGATGAGCGGCACGAGACTCTCGACGATCGCCTTGTGCTCCCACGCCACCAGCACGACTCCGGAAAGGCCCAGCAACTCCTTCACCAGCCCGTCCTCCTGGCCGGTCGCATAGCTCGTGTTCGGCGTGAGGCGGAGGCGGGGAGCAAGCGCGGTGATCGTTTCATACGGCCGCTGGCTGGTGCTGCCGGCCGGATTAGCGGCGTAGATCGCGGCCGGCGCGGGATAGTCGGTGCCGCCGAGGCCCGAGCCGAACAGCGCGGCCCAGGCGCCGGCACGCTGCCAGCCGCGGATGACGAGCGACTTGTCGTCCGGCGTGCCGTCGAGCGTCAGCCCTGGGCCAGGCCAATCCTCGCCGGGCTTCTCGGCATGTCGGATGATGAGAAGTGTCAGCGCGGCCATGATGCACCCCCGGTAGAGGGCCAGATTGTAGCTCAACCCAATCCGATGCGCTTGCGGAATGCGTCGTCGCGCATCGAGATGTCCTGGCCGGCCAGGTCGTTGCTGGCGTCGTCGCAGAGGTAGAGCAGTCCGCGTACCGCGTGCTCGACCGGCGAGAGATTGGCGCGTGGGATCTGGCTCACCTGGTTGAGGCCCGAGGCGCGGATTTTGACCTGCATGTCGGTGTCGATGGTTCCGGGCGAGAAGCCGAAGAGGCGAACGCCCGTCGTCTCCAGCACCAGCGAGCGGGTCAGCATGGCGAGGCCCGCCTTGCCGGCACAGTAGCTGCTCCAGCCCTCGAGCGGCCGGTAGGCGGCGCCCGACGAAACGTTGATGATCGTCCCACCGTTCTGAAGCATGCGGTCGAGCACGGCGCGCACGACGAAGTAGGCGCCGATCAGGTTGATCTGGATGTTGCGCGCCCAGACCGCCGGATCAGACGCGGCGATTTCGGCGATCGGCTCGATGACGCCGGCATTGTTGACCAGGATGTCGAGGCCACCCAGCCGCTGATGGGTGTCGGCCACCGCGCGCTCGACCGACGGGTAGTCAGAGACGTCGCAGGCCAACGCCTCGGCCTTGCCGCCGGCGGCCACGATTTCGCCCGCCACTTTCTGGGCAAGGTCGCCATCGCGCGCCAGCAGCATGACGGCGGCGCCGTCTTTGGCCAGCGCCCGGGCCGCCCCTTCACCCAGCCCGCGGCTCGCGCCGGTCACCAATGCGATTTTTCCCTGCAAGCTCATCAAACTTCCTCCGCTACAGTCGCACCATAACCCACGGGAGGAACAAATGGCCGGCAAGGTCGGTTTCATCGGCTTGGGCGCCATGGGCGGTCCCATGGCCCGCAACCTCATCGGTGCCGGCACGCCTTTGGTGGTGCACGACATCGATGCCTCGAAGACGGCGGGCCTGAACGCCGAGGTCGCTCATTCGGCGAAGGAGGTCGCCTCCAAGGTCGAGCGCACCATCCTGATCGTCGAGACCACCGAGCAGGCGCAGTCGGTAATCGGCGGCATCGCCGAGGGGGCGAAGGCCGGCCACATCGTGGTCTGCATGTCGACCATCGATCCTTTCGCCGCGCGCGCTTTGGCCGAGGATCTTGCCAAGAAGAACATCGCCATGATCGACGCACCGGTGAGCGGCGGCACGGGGCGGGCGCAGTCGGGCGAGCTGTCGGTGATCGTCGGCGGCGATGCGGCGGTGATCGCCAGGTGCAGGGACCTGTTCGACGTGATGGGCAGCCAGACCTTCCATGTCGGACCGCTCGGCAGTGGGCTCGCCATGAAGCTGGTGAATAACATGCTGGTGCAGGTGAACACCGTGGCGGTGGCCGAGGCGATGGTGCTGGGCGTCAAGGCCGGGCTCGATCCGCAGACGATCTATGACGTGGTCCGGGTCTCGACCGGCGCCAGTGCGGCGTGGGAGCTGCGCGTGCCGCGCATCCTGAACGGCGACTTCGTGCCGGGCGGCACGATCGACATCTCCTACAAGGACCAGGAGCTGGAGACCGCGTTCGCCAAGCGCCTCGGCGTGCCGCTGCTGCTCGCGAACGTGAGCCAGCAGGTCTACCAGATGGCCCGCGCGCAGGGGCTGAACAAGCAGGACGGCTCGGCCATCGTGAAGGTGTTCGAGAAGCTGGCCGGCGTGACGGTAAAGGGGAGTTGACGATGACGACGTTCGTTCTGTTGCACGGCGCCTACCAGGGTGGCTGGATCTGGAACCCGGTGGCCGAGCGCCTGCGGGCGCAGGGGCATCTGGTGTTCGCGCCGACCCTCGACGGCTGCGCCGAGCGGGCGTCGCAGGTGCGGGCCGGCATCACCACCGAGACGCATGCCAAGGAGATCGCGGGGCTGCTGTTCTACAACGACCTCAAGGACGTCGTGCTGGTCGGCACCAGTACGGGCGGCATGGTGATGGCGCGCGCCGCCGAGACGGCACGCGAGCGGGTTGCCCGGGTGGTGTTCGCTGACGCGCTAGCGCTGGTCGACGGCGAAGCGGTGCCGCAGATCGTCAAGCGCCCGACGGCAGTGAACACCGAGCTCACCACCGGTCCCTCCCAGCACGATTTCGAGACCCGCCTGTTCGCCGATCTCGAGCCGGCGACGCGCAAGTGGGCGATCGAGCGCTGCACGCCGCATCCGATCGCGCCACTGACGGCGCCCGTGAAGCTCGAGCGCTTCTGGAGCCAGTCGTGGAACGCCTCGGTGATCTGGTGCCGCAAGAGCACCAACCCGCCGGTCGCCCATCAGCGCCGCGCGTGCGAGACGCTCAAGGGCCGCTGGCACGAGCTCGACACCGGCCACTATCCGATGCTGAGCGAGCCCGAGGAGCTGGCGAAGCTGATCGTCGAGGGCTGATCTTTTGCCGGGGGTGCGCCACTCCAGTGGCGCGCCCCCGCTCAAGACAGGAGCGCGACAGCCTTCGCCAGCGGTACGGGCGCGTCCTGCAGGAGGAGGTCCATCGCTTCCTGCTCCCACGGCGCCTCATTGAGCGACAGCGGGTCTTGCGGCGCCAGGCGATGCTCGATGACGAGGCGGGAGAGCAGCAGGCGGCGGGCGTCGCCGCCCTTCGCGCCGAGGGCAGCCCCTTCCCACGCCATTAGCGCGGCAGAAGCGGCGTGATAGAGCGCACCGGCGGCGAGGCGGGCGCGCTTCTCGTGCTTGCGGTCCGAGGCGACGGCTTCGGCGAAGCGCTCGACCCGGTCGAGGGTGGCGCCGAGCAGGCCCTTGTACTGGCCGGGCACGCTGTCGCTCGCCTCGTACTTTGCCTTGAGCGCCGCGGTCAGCGTCTTGTGGCCGCCGGCCTTGCCGACGGCGCGCTGCACCACGTCGAGCGCGTTGATGTTGGAGGTGCCCTCCCACAGCGTGCCGATCTGTGCGTCGCGCACCAGCCGCGCGGTCACCCATTCCTCGATGTAGCCGATGCCGCCGCGCACCTCGAGCGCCTGGCTGGCGACCGGGATGTTGTCGCGGCAGGCGCGGAACTTGTAGACCGGCGTCAGGATGCGCAGCAGGTTCTCCGCGTCCTTGTCGCCCCCCTTTCCGTCATAGCCATTCGCCCGGCCCATTGCATCGGCCGAGAAGGCGAACATCGACAGTGCCTGCTCGGTCGGCAGCATGATTTTCATCAATTGCCGGCGCAGCAACGGGTAGTCGGCGATCGCCTTGCCGAACGCTCGCCGGCCGCGCGCGGCGGCCAGCGCCTCGTTGAGGCAACGGCGCATCATCGCCGCGGCGCGCACGCCGTGGCTGAGGCGCGACAGGTTCACCTGCTCCATCATCTGCTTGAAGCCGCGGTTCACGTCGCCGACGAGATAGGCCGTCGCGCCATCGAGGATGATTTCGCCTGAGGCCATCGACTTCGTGCCGAGCTTGTCCTTCAGGCGCACGATCCGATAGAGATTGCGGCTGCCGTCCTCGAGCCGCCGCGGCAAAGCGAACATGCCGAGCCCCGCTGTTCCCGGCGCTGCGCCGCGCGGCCGTGCCAGCATCACCGCGACATCGGCGTCGGCATGGCTGCAGAACCACTTCTGGCCGAATAGCCGCCAGCGCTCGACACCGTCGGCGCCGACACCGATCCGCTCGGCCTCGGTCTCGATCGCGCCGACGTCGGAGCCGCCGGCCTTCTCGGTCATGAACTGCGTGCCCTTCAGCATCGTCGCAGGATCTTGGGCGAGCAGCCGGTCGAGCAGCAGTTTCTTCAGCGCGTCCGAGCCGAAGCGCTTGATGATGAAGTTGGAGGTGTCCGACACCGAGACCGGGCACATCAGGCCGAACTCGGCCTGCACGAACAGGTAGGTGATGGCGTACTTCACCAGAGGATTGGCGGGCGCCGAGAGGCCCAGCACGCCGGCGCGATGGCTCATGGCGTGCATGCCGAACTCGTCGAACGCGATCTTCTCCATCTCTCGGTAAGACGGGTGGTAGTCGATCCAGTCCTCGTCGCGCCCGTACTTGTCGCGCGGGTTGAGGATCGGCGGATGCTTGTCGGCGATCTGCGCCAGATCGTCGAGCCGGCCGCCTGCGAGCATGCCCAGCCGGTCGAAATGCGGGGTCATGTGCGCCAGCAGCCTGGGCTCCATGTAGAGCGACAGCAGGTCCTGGAACTGCCGGTCGATGGCATAGAAGTTCTGCCCGTGGATGTCGGGGGCGATATGGTGGGCGCCGTGCGCCTTCAGGGTCATGTCGGGCATGGCCTTATCCTTTACGTCATTTCCACCCGTACGCCAGCACGCGCTCGACGAACGGTGGCACGGTGAGCGTGGCGGGGCCGTAGATATGCTCGCGGAACAGGTT
>DASXQC010000515.1:0-2260 GCA_036493235.1 Reyranella sp. | reverse complement strand
GACCACGAACACATAGTCGCCTTGCTGGTCGGCCAGCACGGCAGCGCGCGGGACGGCCAGCGCCTCGATCGGCTTGACGTCCTGCAAGAGCGCCATCACCAGCTCGCCGTCCACCAGCAGTCGCCTGGGGTTGGGCACGGTGCCGCGCAGTACCATGGTGTCGGTGTTGCCGGTCACGGAATTGTCGATGAAGTCGAGCCGGCCCGGCTGATCGTACAGGCTGCCGTCGGGCAGGCGCAGCCGCAGCACCAGCGCGCTCGCCTTGCCGCCGCTCCTCTGCTGCAGCTCGATCACGGTGCGGGTCGACACCGGGAAGACGACGTACATCGGATCCTGGCTGACGATCGACACCAGGGTGCCGCTGCCGGGATTGACGTAGTTGCCGGCGGTGATCGCGGTGCGGCCGATCTTGCCGTCGATCGGCGCGCGGATCTCGGTGTAGTCGAGATTGATCTTGGCCTGCTGCAGCTGCGCCTCGGCCCCCAGTATCTGCGCCTTCAGCGCGTCCTGGGCCGCCAGCGCCGTATCGACCGTCGCCTGCTGACCGGCCGGAGTCTTCAAGAGCGACTGGGCGCGTTGCAGTACGATCTCGGCGTTGCGCAGCTGCGCCTTGAACTGCGAGATCGAGGCTCCCCTCGCCTGGACGTCGGCCTGGAAGGGCCCCTGCTCCAGCCGGTACAGGAGCTGGCCCTTCTTCACCTCGGCTCCGTCGGTGAACAGCACCTCGTCGAGATAGGCTGCGACGCGCGCCACCAGGTTGACGCGGTTGGTGGCCTGGATGCGGGCGATGTACTCGCTCGACTGCGTGATGGCCTGCTGCTTGGCCGCCACGACGCCGACCGCCGGCGGCGGCCCGCCCGGCATCTGGGCGAGTGCCGGCCAGCCGGCAAAGAGCGCAAGCGCCAGCGTCAAGATCAGACGGCCCAGATTGCCTCCCACAGGCATACTCTCATTCGTTCTTGTAGCGTTGGCTGGAGTATACACATCCGAGACCAATTGGGAGCGCAGTATGGCTGGCAAGACCTATGTCGGCATCGGCGGATGGACGTTCGAACCATGGCGCGGCGTGTTCTATCCGGACGATCTCACACAGAAGCGTGAGCTCGAGTATGCCAGCCGCAAACTCACATCGATTGAAATCAACGGCACGTACTATTCGAGCTTCAAGCCGGCGAGCTGGGCCAAATGGAAGAGCGAGACGCCGGACGGCTTCGTCTTTTCGATGAAGGCGTCGCGGTTCTGCACCAATCGCCGGGTGCTGGCGGAGGCCAAGGACTCGGTCGAGCGGTACGTGAACCAGGGGTTGGTCGAGCTGGGCGACCGGCTGGGGCCGATCAACTGGCAGTTCATGGGCACCAAGAAGTTCGATGCCGAGGACATCGCGGCCTTCCTGAAGCTCCTGCCCAGGCAGGTCGGCAAGCTGCCGCTGCGCCATGCGCTCGAGGTGCGCAACGATACCTTCAAAGACCCGCGCTTCTACGACCTCTGCCGCAAACACAATGTCGCGATCATCTTTGCCCACGATCCCGACTTCCCGGAGATCGACGAGCCGACCGCCGATTTCACCTACGCTCGGCTGATGGGCGCCGAGGACAAGGTGAAGACCGGCTACAAGCCCGCCGACCTCGACAAGTGGGCGAAGAAGGCCAAGGCCTGGGCAAAGAAGGGCGATGTGTTCCTGTACTTCATCTCCGGCGCCAAGGTGCGCAATCCCGCTGCGGCGATGGCGCTGATCGAACGGCTCTGACTTTGGTCTACCTCCGACAAGGCATTGCGGCTGATATGCAAACGCCCGATGGTTGAGAGTGGCGGCTATGGCGAAGCGTTCGGTGCGCGGCTGAAGATCGGAACACCGGTCTTCTTCACGCACAAGTTCAGGAACAGCCTGATCGCCGTCATCGAGGTGCGCAGCGACAACCCCATACGCCGGCTGTCGCAGCCGCCGCGCGCCGAGGACGCCCTGCAGCTGCGGGACTTCCCGAGACACGAGACCTGGCTCGACGGCGAGGCGCAGTCGGTCACGGCGCTGCGGGCCGGCGACACCACGCTCTACGATCTGCGGCAGCCGCAGACCTTCCACATCAACAACCCATTCCATTCGGTGCACTTCTATTCCCCCCGCGCCGCGCTCGACGCGCGCGCCAAGGACATTTTGGCCGCGCATCTCGACGGCGATCTGTCGCTCGCGAACCTGGCACGGCAATGCGGGCTGTCGACCGCCCACTTCGCGCGCGCCTTCCGGCAATCGGTCGGGATGCCG
>DASXQC010000514.1:0-6403 GCA_036493235.1 Reyranella sp. | reverse complement strand
GATCGCCGACATGGTCGAGCCGGGCGGCCGCGCGCTCGACGTCGGCTGCGGCGACGGCGCGCTGCTGGCCTATCTCACGACCTTCAAGCGAGTCGATGCGCGCGGCATGGAGCTCAGCCAGGCTGGCGTGAATGCCTGCGTCGCCAACGGCCTGTCGGTGATCCAGGGCGACGCCGACACCGACCTGCGCGATTATCCCGACGACGCTTTCGACTACGTGATCCTGAGCCAGACGCTGCAGGCGACGCGCGAGCCGCGCGCCGTGCTGCAACAGATGCTGCGGGTCGGCAAGCGGGCGATCGTCTCGTTTCCCAACTTCGCGCACTGGCAGGTGCGGCTGCGCCTGGTGTTCGGCGGCCGCATGCCCGAGACGCCGTCGCTGCCCTTCAAGTGGTACGACACGCCCAACATCCATCTCTGCAGCATCGACGACTTCCGCGCGCTGTGCCGCGACACGGGTGTGCGGGTCGAGCGCGCCGTCGTGCTGAACCGCAACAGCCGCCGCATCCACATGCCGCCGCTGCTCGCCAACCTGTTCGGCGAGCAGGCGGTGTTCATGCTGCGGCGGGATTAGCGCGCGTACGCGCAAATCACTGCGGAACTTGGGGAGCGCTTGCGGCCCTGAGATACTCGATCGTTCCAGGCCTTGAGACGCTGGCATGACCGGGACAAGAAAGCTTGCAGCCAAGTTGGTCGAAGGCCTTCGAAAGATTGGGCTTCCCGACTGATTGGTCAGGTCGGCTGTTGGCCCAGGGCGGCCACTCCTCAGCCGCTTACAGAGCGAAGGCCGAAAACTTGGACTGCCTCGGGCACGACGTCGCCACGGATGTCCTGTTAGGTTCGACGAACCGCATGCACTGTGCTAAATTCAGCGATATGCCAAATGGCTAACGAACATGGACGAGAAACCCCAGGGAATTCGTTCACTGTTGCCACGGTTCGGAGTTCGACGGAAACCACTTCGAGGCGTGGCTGAGATCGTGTTGGGACACCCGCTGGAAGGTCGAGATTCCCTGGCGGTGGCCGGTATTGCAGAAAGACAAGTTCGAGCCCCTGCTCAGGAAGCCGTCAAGCACCACACAACGGAGGATGCCTCTCTCCAAGCAGAGAAGGTGGCGCGCAAGGCGGCTGAGGGCAGGCCAAGGTCGAATGCGAATGCCAGGGAACTGGCCGAAAAGGCCGAAGCCGACTTGGTGCAGGAACGTGCCTGCAGCCAGGAACTCGAGAAGCAGCTGTCGATCCGCCAGAACGACCTGAAGCTGGTGGCGCGGGAACGTGCCCGAAACCAGGAGCTGGAGAAGCAGCTGGCGGCACGTGCGAATGAGCAGGATTTGCTGGCGCAGGAGCGTGCCCGCAGCCAGGAACTCGAGAAGCAGCTGTCGATCCGCCAGAACGACCAGAAGCTGAAGCTGGTACCTCCAGATACGCCCGGCGGTTTGGAAGTAGAGTCGAGGCCGGCCGAAGTATTATTGCCGCTCGAGCGCGAGCCGCCTTGGCAACACAAATCGATGATCTTGGTCCCCTCGGGTGTGCTCCTGCTCCTTATCGCCGGCGCCGTCGGCTATGCGGTCTTCCACACCCATTCCTCCGACACTGTCGTCTCGCAGACTGCGGCGGCCATTGCGCCTGCAGTCCTCTCAATTGCACCCATTGCCGCTGAAGTCAGCGCGCGTGCCGCAGAAGAGGCCAGCCGCCGGGAAGCTGCGGCTCAACGCCTGGCCGAGGAACAGCGTCTTGCCGATATGAAGGCAGCCGAAGAAGAGGCAAGACGAAGTGCGGAACCGGGGGAAGCGGATCTTCGGATGACGTACCGCGATCGGCAAAAACTACAGGTGGCGCTCTCATCGCTGGGCTTCGACGTCGGAGCCATCGACGGCGCATTTGGTCCGCGCACGCGCCAAATGATCCGGGCATGGCAGATCAAGAGCGGCAACATCTCGACAGGCTTCTTTACGGCGGCGCAGAAGAACGCGCTCCTTAGCGACAGTGCGCCCGCCATCGCGAAGTGGGAAGACGGACAGAGGCGCGCCAATGCCGAGGAGCAGAGGCGCGCTGCCGAGGAGCAGAGGCGCGCTGCTGAGGAGGAGCAGCGGCTGCAACAGCCGCAAGCTGCGCCATCTGAGCGCCAATCCGGCTTCAAGTGGCCGTGGCAATGAACTTCGGGCTGCAGATGGTGTTGGCGCACCGGCTCCCGGTCGCCGCGCCATGAACGGGGTGCGAACCGATAAACGGCCCAGCCGCGAGGGCCCGAAACAACCCTTTGAGCTGCTCCAGAATCTAGGGAAAGGTGCGGTCGGCCTGAGGGCGAGCCCATGAGACGACGCCTGCCGCCCAGACCGTTCTAGAGCTTTATCGGTTTTCTTGGAGTCTCTTGTGCTGGGCGCGCGCCACTCCAGCGGCGCGTCATGGACCGCGCGCTCGGCCTGAGCGGAGCCGAAGGCTCCAGCGCGCCTCGTACGCGCATGTGAGTGCGCTCAACCATGAGCGCGCAAGATGCGCGCGGTCCAAAAGAGCATGTGAAGACGCGCCACCTGGAGTGGCGCGCGCCCAGCGCAAGACATCGCTCGCACCGTTTTCACCTGAAACGATACTGCTCTAAAAGCAAAGGGCTTCGAATAAAGCGCGTGTGGCGTGTCACACGGCTTCGTGCAGTCCTTGTCTATGTAGTCGCGGTGCTTCGGGTCAGCTGAGGCACCAGCCGCTCGTACTCGCCCTCGATCGCGTCCTCAGCGACCTTCACGAAGCCGTGGCGCAGGTAGAAGCGGTCGGCTTTGCTGCCGGTCAGGACCTCGAGCCGGATCGGCAGCCGGAGGGCGTCAGCCTCGGCCAGCAGGACCTTCAGGATGGTGGTGCCGAGACCGGTATTGTGATGGCGCTGCTGCAGGTAGAAGGAGTCGAGCTTGATTTCCTCGGCGCCGATGCGGAAGCCGACGCAGCCCGCGACCTCGTGGCCGGTCAGGATCAGCCGCAGGCCGGGCTCGTCGAAATGTTCACGGAAGATGCGCCGTGCCCGCTCGGGCTTGTAGCGGCCAACGAGTTCGAGATGCTCGCGCATCACCGCGATGCGCAGGTCCAGCAGCGGCTCGAAGTGTTCTTCGCCCGGCGTCCCGAAGCGCCAATCCACGATCAGTTGGCCGCCATCAATCGATGCGGCCGAAGAAGCGCGCCAGCCGGAAGGCGTGCGACCACTCGCCGATGTCGCCCCAGCCCACCTTGGTGTCGCGCGACAGCAGCAGCCGGTCGGCGCGGGCCACCAGGTTCTCCTCTGGCACGAAGCCGACGCCGCCGTCGGCCGCGGCAATGCGGCTGTCGAGGGAATCGTCGCGGTTGTCGCCCATCATGAAGTAGCGGTGGGCCGGCACGACGAACACCGGCGTGTCGTCGTGCGCCTGCGCGTCGGAGACTTCGAGGATCTCGTGGTCGTGCGTGCCGCCACCCGAGGCGGGCAGGCTTTCGACATAGAGCGTATTGCCTTCGTAAGCGCCGACCTTGCGGCGCGGCACCAGCGTGTCGTTGATGTAGAGCCGACCCTCGCGCATCTGGATGCGGTCGCCGGGCAGGCCGATCAGGCGCTTCACGTAGGTCTGCGAGGGATCGCGTGGCAGGCGGAAGACCACCACGTCGCCGCGCTCGGGCGCGCGGTCGAACAGGCGGCCGGCGAAGTCGGGCATCAGGCCGATCGGCGAGGAGTACTTGCCGTAGCCGTAGGCGAACTTGCTGCCGATCAGCTCGTCGCCGACCAGCAGGGTCGGGACCATCGAGGGCGACGGCACGGTGTAGGGCTCGGCCACCACGGTGCGCACGACCAGCACCAGGCCGAGCGCCAGCGCGATCGACTTCACTTCACCGGTCCAGAGTTTCATAGAGCCTCCTCAAGCGCTCGCGGCAATCCGTGCCACCCTTGGCCGGGCAACGGCCAGCCAGTCCTGGGTGTCGAGCTCCATCGAGCGGTCGAGCCGGCCGGCATTGAAGAACAGCGTGGCATTGGCGAGCAAATCCTCGTCGACCACAATATTTAGCTCGGGATTGAGGGAAAACGGAGGCACGGCGCCCATGACGCACCCGGTCAGGGCCTGGGCCGATTCAGGGCTGGCGAAGCCGCATTTGCGGGCCTCGAACAGGCTGGCGACTGCATTGAAGTCGAGCTTGCGGTTGCCGGGCAGGATCGCCAGCACGTTGCGCCGGCCGCCCCCGCCGCCGCGCACGTCCAGCACCATCGCTTTGGCCGCCTGCTCGGGCCGGTTGCCGCGGATCACGCTGATCTTCTCCGAGCGGCCCTCGGCTTCATGCTCGATGACGCGGAACTTCGCCTTTGCCTCGGTCAGCAGCGCGACCAGCCGCTCGAAAGTATCAACGTCCACGAACGACCTTCTCCGAAAGCAGCTTCAGTGCCTCGTCGAGGGCCGGCACCTGGCCGTCGGCCGGCGCGACATGGGCGTCGACGGTGCGGCGATGGCTCTTCTCGATGGCGGAGGTCATCACCGGATCGACGCCGGTCTCGCGCAGGGTCTGCGCCACCAGGCCCATCTCCTCCCAGCGCCGCTCGGCATGGACGATGTGGGTCCGGGCGAGCATGGCGAGCGAGCCGGAGAAGGTCCCGGCATCGACGTCGCTGAGGCAGCTCATCACCTCTTTCAGGATGCCCTGGCGCTCGGCGGCGACGAAGGATTCGACGGCCAGCGCCTCGATGCCCTTCATGATCACCGAGCGCAACATCTTGACCGACGACGCGCTGCCGGGCCGGGGCCCCAGCACCTTGGCGTCGAAGCCGTGGACGTTCATCCAGGCAACCACCGGCTCGACGTCATCGCCCGCGACCAGCATCGGCGCCTTGATGCCCGACTTGAAGAAGCCGCCCATCACCGCGATGTCGATATAGCGCCCGCCGGCGGCCTCGATGGCGCTGCGGTCCTCGTCCGACATCTTGCCGGTGACGGTGCAGAGATCGAGATAGTGCGCGCCCTTCTTGAGCAACGGCGCGGCCGAGGTGGCGGCCGACAACGCATGCTCGCCCTGGACCGCGCAGATGACGAGGTCGGCGTCGCCCAGCGCCTCGGTGTAGCTGTCGGCGATCGCTATTTCGAGCCGGCGCGCCTCTTTGCCCAGCGCCGTGCCGCGCGCGTCCTTGTCGAGGGCGGTGTCGATGGCGATGACCCGGCGCGGGGCGTTGTCGCCAGGCTTCGATGGACCGCGCCAGCCGCCTTCAGCCGCGAGGCCGCGCGCAATGGCAGAGCCTGCCTCGCCGAAACCGAGCAGGGCGATGACCTTGGGATCGATGTTCATCCGGAGAAAGTATCAGGAGGCGGGCGCTTCGCCATCCTTGCCGTTTCGCGCCGCGTGCGTGTCGCGAGAGTGGGCGATGCGCAGCTTGGGCCGCACCACCGCGAGCTCGGGCTGCGTGTGGCGTTCGGCGATGCCGGCATAGAGCTGCTTGCCGGCCTCGATCACGCTCACGCCGGCGAAGCGGCCGAGCCAGCGTTGGCCGAAGCGCTCGACAGTCGGCGCCATGCGCAGGGCGAGCCGCGAGCGGGTCGGCGGCATGAAGAGCGCGCGGGCCTGGCGCATCGGCGCGAACATGTTGGCGCGCAGGAGGGTCGCGACCTGGCCGGGCGAATAGGGATGGCCCTGGTAGAACGGCGAGCGGTCGAGCTGCGACCACAGGCCGGCGCGGGTCGGCGCCACGACCACCAGCTTGCCGCCGTCGGCCATCACCCGCCAGATCTCGCGCAGGAACGGCCGCGGCTGCTCGGTGCATTCGATGGCATGGACCAGCAGCACGCGGTCGACCGAGCGGTCGGGCAGGGGCAAGTCGAGCTCGTCGACCAGTGCGGTATGGTTGCGGCCCTCGCGCGGCCAGCGCAGGACGCCCTGCGGGGCCGGCATGAAAGCCATGGTCCGCTGGGCCTCTTCCATGAACGGGCGCAGGAAGGGGGCAGCATAGCCCAGGCCCAGGACGGTCTCGCCTCGCACGTTGGGCCACACCTCGCGCAGGCGGGCCCGCAGCAACCGGACCGTCATCTGGCCCTGGGTGCTTGCATAGAATTCGTTGAGATCGAGGACGTCTGTCCACATATTGGCAGCTTAGCACCCGGAAAAGGCATCGACCAATGAGCACCAGCCTCGAAATCGTTCGAATCCCGGTCCTCAGCGACAATTACGTCTGGCTAATGCGCGAACCGCAGAGTGGTTCCGTCGGCGTGGTCGACCCGGCCGTCGCCGGGCCCGTCCTGGCCGAGGCCGACAAGCGTGGCTGGAAGATCACGCACATCCTCAACACCCATCATCATGGGGATCACGTGGGCGGCAACCGCGAGATCAAGGAGGCGACCGGCTGCACCATCGTCGGGCTGGGCAGCGACAAGGCCCGCATCCCGGGCATCGACATCACGGTCAACGACGGCGA
>DASXQC010000513.1:0-3254 GCA_036493235.1 Reyranella sp. | reverse complement strand
AGGTGACGCCGGTGCGCGGCCGGAACTGTGCCACGACCGCCTCGGCATCGGACCACTGCGGCACCACGCGGGGGCTGACGAACGAGCAGGCCTGGATATGGCGCAGGCCGGTCTCGCCCAGGGCCTCGATCAGGCGGACCTTGTCGGCCGTGCTGATGGGGCCCGGCTCGATCTGAAAGCCCTCGCGCGGACCTTCCTCGTGGATATCGATCGACGTCGGCAGATCGGACATGGCGGCACCCTCTTGTTGGCGCTGCAGTGTAGCACGGGACTCGGTTCCGCCACCCGCGCGCTTCCAGGAAGGGATTACTCCGCCGCCAGCGCTTCCTTCTCCTGCGCCATCCGCTCGAGGAAACGGCGCATCATCACACGGGTGGAGTCGGACACGATATTGACCAAGCCCTGCTCGCCGAGCTCGGTGAGCCGGGACTGCTGCGCCTCTACCATGTCCTTGTCCTCGACGAAGGTCGGTGCGATCTCGCGGTAGAGCTGCTCTGTCGCCTCGGGCTCGTTCTGGCGATAGCCGTTGGCGCACGACCAGAAATAGAAGCACGAGGTCTCGGTCTCCGGCGTCAGGCCGTGGAACAGCCGGAACTGGAAGCCGCTCTCGCGCTTGCCGCCATTGACCTCCTCGTAGGCGCCGGTCCCGACGTCGGCCGCGCCGGTCCATTGCAGGACCGAGCTGGGCGCGACCCATTCGAACTCCTGCCAGCGGTCGACCCGCCCCTTGAACCCCGCCGCGCGCACGTAGCTCGGCGGCGGCACGGAGTTGCGCATCCAGCGGGTGAACTTCAGGCCGGTCGCGGTGTGCTCGGTCTTCATCTCGGCCTGGACGTGCGCCGATGGATTGCCGCCCACGGTCTTGGCGTGCAGGTAGCCGAGATGCGTCAGGTCCATGAGGTTGTCGACCATCAGCATGTAGTTGCCCTTGATGGGATAGCAGTCGTGCTTGTTGGGCCAGTGGGCCTTGTCGTCGTGATAGGGGAAGTCGACGATCAGGCTCGCATCGGCGCGGGCCGCGTCGCCCATCCAGATCCACAGGAACTGGTTCTTCTCGACGAGCGGATAGCTCTGCACCCGCGCGCTGTCGGGAATGTTGGCCTGCCCCGGGATCGCAACGCACTTGCCGCTGCCGTCGAAGGTGAGGCCGTGATAGCCGCACTGGAGACCGGCCGGCACGACTTCGCCGTGCGACAGTGGCGCCGCGCGATGGCAACAACGGTCGACCAGCGCAGCAGCGCGCCCCTCGCCGTCGCGGAACAGAACGACCGGTTCGTCGCAGATGCGGCGCGCCAGCGGCTTCTGCCCGACCTCGTCGGCCCAGGCTGCGATGTACCAGGCGTTGCGAATGAACATCGTTCAGCTCCCGAAGTGGAGGATCGAAGCACGCTGTGTGTTTACGCTCGCGGACGAGACTCTACGCCGGCGGCCGGCTCGCCGGTAGGGCCGACCGAAAATCCAATTGGTGATACCCTCGCTCGATGAGCCGGCCTCTTCTCGCCCTGGGCTTGGCGCTCCTTGCCTTGCCGTGTGCCGCGCAGGCGCAGGACTCGCCCGCCGGTTGCCCCATTCCAGCCAGGCTCGATGACGGCTGGACGATGGCGACGCCGAAGGACACGGGCTTCGATTC
The DNA here is from genome assembly GCA_036493235.1 of Reyranella sp. GTDB lineage: Bacteria > Pseudomonadota > Alphaproteobacteria > Reyranellales > Reyranellaceae > Reyranella. The sequence continues at coordinate 1,624 of DASXQC010000513.1, read as the reverse complement.
CGACAAACTCTGCCCGCTGGACAAGTTCATCGGCCAGTGGACCGGCGCCAAGGTCCATGGCGTGGTGCTCGTGCGCCACGGCAAGCTGGTGATGGAGCGCTACTACAAGGGCATGCCCCCTCGCGAAAGCGGCCGCTCCGACGCCGTGCAGTTCGGTCCGACGGTCACCCATTACATTCACTCGATCTCCAAGAGTGTGACCTCGCTCCTGATCGGCATCGCGCGAGGCGAAGGCAAGTTCCCCGACCTCGATGCCCCGGCGATCGATCACCTGCCGCCGCAATACGCCGACGCGACGACACCGGACAACGCGCGCATCACGCTGCGCGACCTGCTCACCATGTCGTCCGGCCGAGAGTGGGATGAAGTCCGGCCCTACGGCGATCCGAAGAACTCGGTGTGGCAGATGGTGCGCGCGCCGGATCTGTACCGTTTCGTGCTGCAGCAGCGCGTCGCCGACAAGCCGGGTACGGTCTTCAACTACGATAGCGGCGACACCGAGCTGCTGGGCCTCGTGCTCGCCCACAGCACCGGCCAATCGATCGACGACTACGCGCGCGACAGGCTGTTCGGCCCGCTCGGCATCACCGACTTCGACTGGGTGAAGATGCGCAACAGCGGCCAGCCCTTCGCCGCGGGCGGGCTGCTGCTGCGGCCGCGCGACATGGCCAAGCTCGGCCAGCTGCTGCTCACCGACGGGCAATGGAACGGCAAGCAGGTGGTGCCGAAGGGCTGGGTCGCCGAGTCGACGAAGCCGCGCGTCAAGGCCGGCGGGCTCGACTACGGCTATCAATGGTGGCTCGGCCGCACCTTCCTGAAGGGCCGCGAGCTGCATTGGACGGCCGGCTTCGGCTACGGCGGGCAGCGCCTGTTCGTGCAGCCCGACCTCGACCTCGTAGTCGCCGTCACCGCCGGCGACTATGCGAGCCCGAACCGGGACCAGGGCATGATCCCGCTCGATGTCTTCGCGCAGCACGTGCTGCCGGCGATCAGCGGCGACTGACGACAACTGGCCGGTGCGGGAACAAGAGGCGGCCGTGGTTTGTTACATGGCACCGTGAAGCGTCGCTTCCTGAACGGGCCTTAGGCGAACCACTCGAAAAACAGGTCAAGACGCGAGATGACCTGTTCAAGGTGCTGTTGCTGGGTCGGTACGCTGAGCTAGGTGTAGCTACTTGCCGATGCCGCAGCCTGCATGCCCTTCGGCATCGTTTCAATCACGTCGGCGCAGTACGCGTTCCGCAGAGCCCAAATGGCTGCCTGGGTCCGGTTCGCAACTCGAATCTTCCGCAGAATAGACTTCATGTGGACCTTCACGGTTGCTTCCGTGAGGGAAAACATGCGCGCGATCACCTTGTTCGAATGACCCCGGACAAGCTCCTTCAGAATTTGGTTCTCACGCTCGGAAAGACCGGGTACTCGACCGCCGCGAGCAGCGCCGTCGAAAGAACTTTTCGCCAGAAGATCACCGGCATCCGGCACGCCGGAGCCGGGTAGCGATGGCATGACACTCGCGATCCGCGGTCGTCCTGCCTGCTCCGAGCCATCTTGATCGTTTGGCTGGGGACCGGTAGACGGATCCAGGATTGCCGAACTGCTCACCATCAAAATACGAAGCTGCTCG
>DASXQC010000512.1:0-1678 GCA_036493235.1 Reyranella sp. | reverse complement strand
CAGTACCTTTTCGAGTTCCAGACGCAGGTCTCGCTGCTGACCGGCATGGAGGTGGCCAACGCCTCGATGTACGACGGCTCGACCGGCGCCGCCGAGGCCGTGCTGATGGCCAACCGCGTGACGCGCCGCCACAAGGCGCTGATCTCCGGCGGCCTGCATCCACAGTATCGCAGCATCATCGAGACCACGGCGAAGTGGGAAGGCTATAGCGCCATTATCGGTAAGGCAGACGTCGACGGGCTCGAGGATCTGATCGCCGCGATCGACAAGGACACGTCCTGCGTCGTGGTGCAGAATCCGAGCTTCTTCGGCCATGTCCGCGACTTCGGGAAGCTCGCCGAGGCCTGCCACGCGGCGGGCGCGCTGCTGATCGTCGTGGTGACCGAGGTGGTGTCGCTCGGCCTGATCAAGCCGCCGGGCGACATGGGGGCCGACATCGTCGTCTGCGAGGGTCAGTCGATCGGCAACGGGCTCGGCTTCGGCGGCCCCTATGTCGGCCTGTTCGCGACGCGCGAGAAGTACATGCGCCAGATGCCGGGCCGCCTCTGCGGCGAAACCGTCGATGCCGACGGCAAGCGCGGCTTCGTGCTGACGCTCAGCACGCGCGAGCAGCACATCCGCCGCGAGAAGGCGACCTCCAACATCTGCACCAATGCGGGCCTGTGCGCGCTCGCCTTCACGGTGCATCTCACGCTGCTGGGCGAAGCAGGCTTCAAGCGCCTGGCCGAGCTCAACCACGCCAAGGCCTCGCAGCTCGCCGACAAGCTCGCTTCCGTGCCGGGCGTGCAGCTCGCGAACGAGAGCTTCTTCAACGAGTTCACCGTGCGCCTGCCGAAGCCGGCCGCGCCCGTCGTCGAGGCGCTGGCGGCGAAGAAGATCCTGGGCGGCTTGCCGGTGTCGCGGCTGCTGCCCGGCGATCCGTCGGTCGCCAATCTCCTGCTGCTTGCAGCGACCGAGGTGTCGACCGATGGGGGCATGGATACGCTCGTCGCCGGCCTGAAGGAGGTGCTGTGATGGCCCCCTCACAAGATCGCTCCCAGGGCCGCACCGGTGGCATCATTTCAGGCAGCGCATCGGCGCCGACCACCTTCACCGGCAACAAGGCCTTGCAGATCGAGGAGCCGCTGATCTTCGAGCTTGGCCAGCCGGGACGCTGCGGCGTCGATTTGCCCGAGCCGCCGAAGGTGAAGGACCGCCTCAACGGCCTGCGCCGTGGCGGCGAGATCGGCCTGCCGGGTCTCAGCGAGCCGCAGGTGGTACAGCACTACACACGGCTCAGCCAGAAGAACTATGCCATCGACATGGGCGTCTACCCGTTGGGCTCGTGCACCATGAAGCACAACCCGAGGATCAACGAGAAGATCGCGCGGCTTCCCGGCATCGGTGACCTGCATCCGTTGCAACCTGTGTCGACCGTGCAAGGTGCGCTAGCGCTGATCGACACGCTGGCGCATTGGCTGAAGACGCTCACCGGCATGCCGGCCGTGGCGATGTCGCCCGCCGCCGGCGCACACGGCGAGATGTGCGGCATGATGGCGATTGCTGCTGCACTGGAGGCCAAAGGCCAACGAGCGGCGCGCAAGATCGTGCTGGCGCCTGAATCGGCGCACGGCACCAACCCCGCGACGGCGGCGGCGCTCGGCTTCACCGTGAAGCCGATTCCGGCCAACGACCATGG
>DASXQC010000511.1:0-7516 GCA_036493235.1 Reyranella sp. | reverse complement strand
GAGCCGGCCGCCGCCGCCCGCGACTATATAAAGAGTGTCGGGCGAGATCGGGGCTTCCGACGTCGTCAGGGTGAGTCGGGCGAGGCGCGGCACGCTCGGGGCGCCATCGGTCAGGCGCACCTGATCCTCGTCGCCGGGCAGGCCGAGCACGGCGTCGAGCGCCGCGAGAGTACGTGGGTTTTCGTCCATCAGCTCGACGCTGCATGCGATCAGCGCCGGACGGGTGAGGGAGAGCGAGCGCGCCGCGCCGGCCACGGCTGCATCGGCGAGCGCCGTGCCGTGGACGATGCCGAGCGGCGTCGGGTCGTCAGCTTGGGCGATCAGCTCATCGACCAGGGCCGCAGGCGACGTGGCGGCCGGCCGCCAGAGCCGCTGCGCTGCCGGTGCACGGGCGAGGATGACGGCGTGTGCGTCGCCGTCCGGCCGGATCTCGATGTCGCCGAACCCGAGTGCAGAGAGGCGTGCCTGCCAAGCTTCGCCGTCGAGCAGGGCGTGGCCGCGCGGATTGGGATCGTCGCGAAAGCGCCACCAGCCTTCGGTGATACCGAACACCAAGTCGATCCAGCGCGGCGCGCGCTGCAGCTCGGCCAGGCCAAGCAGCCCGCCGGGCGCCAACCGCCGGCGCAGGGCGCGCAAGGCGGTTTCGAGATCGGCGGTGGCGTGCAGGACATTGGCCGCGACGATCGCGTCGAACGGCCCGTCCGCGCCCTCCGGTTCGTCGAGATCGAAGGTGGTCGTCTGGAGGGCCGCCGGATCGCCGAAGCGGTGCTTGAGGTGCGAGAGGAAGGCGACCGACAGGTCGCTGCACACCAACGTGCTGCCCGGTGGCAACGAAGGCAGGAGTTGCGCCGTCAAAGCGCCGGTGCCCGAGCCGACTTCGAGGATACGCAGCGGCCGCGTACCCAGTTTGCCGAGGATCGCGCCCAGCGCCTTCTGCGCGGCGGCGAACGGTGCGGACTCGTAGACTGCGGCAGCGCGATCGAACGCGCCACCCGGGAACAGGATCTCGAGCGGTTGGACGCTACCGGTCAGGATGTCCGGCAGCGCTTCGCCGACCCGGCGCATCAAGTCACGAACCGGCCCATCGTTTGCCGGAGGCCCGGCGAGCGGCCCCCACGACGCGAAGCGAACTGCGAGCGCGCGATGTTGGGGCGCGATCTGCGCTACTGGAACGGCAGCCAGCGCAGCCTTGGCATAGGCAACAGCTTCGACATCGAGGCCGCTATCGACGGGATCACCTTCGACGGACATGGCCGGCCATGCCGTGTCGGGCAGCGTCACGGTCTCCCATTCGACCGTATAGGACAGGCCGCGGTCGACGGTGCCCAGCCAATGACGCTCGCGCTCGAACGGATAGGTCGGGGCGCTCGTGATGCCGGCCGACGCATCCATCAACCCATCGAGGTCGGCGCCCGCAATGAAGGCCTCGGCGCAGCGATCGAGGAAGCTTTCACGGCCTTCGTTCTCATGCGGCGTGGCGTCGAAGGCGACGACGGCAGCCGGTGACGCCGCGCCGCGTCGATAGTCGCCGGCCAGCAGGCGGCGGCGCGCGGTCTCGCCGTCGGCACTCCACAAGGCGAGGCGGTGGGCGAAGCGCTCTCGGCCGACGAGCGCGGTGCGGCAAAGTTGGGGCCAGGCCGCGGGCAGGCGCTCGGCCCAACTGCGCGCCAGCGCATCGAGCGCCGATGCCGAGCGTGCGGACAGTACGAACAGATGTGGCGTCGCCTCGGTGCCGGTTTGCCGCAACGGCGCGAGCGCGGCCTGTGCCGCGGCCGATGTCGCGGCATCGCGACGGAGCGGCACGGTGATCGTGGCGCCCGTTGCCATCTGCCGCATCTGCGGCGCGAGCAGGGGATGCGGCGCGAGCTCGACGAAGGCGCGATGGCCGGCGGCGATCAGCGTCTCGATGCCCTGTCGGAAGCGCACCGGTTCGCGCAGGTTGCGGCCCCAATAGGAAGCGTCGAGCGACGGTCCATCGGTCGTGATGCCGGTGACGGTCGACACCATCGGTATGGTCGCCGGCGACGGCCTGAGGTCGCGCAGGCGCTCCTCGAGCTGCGGCCGCAGCGGGTCCATTTGCGCGCTATGATAGGCGACCGGCACGTCGATCGGCAGGCTGACGATGCCGGCTTTGTCGAGCACGGCGCAGGCGGCGCTGACGGCGGGCTTGCTGCCGGCGATCAGCGTGGCGCGCGGGCCGTTCTCGCCGGCGATGGTTACACCGGGAGGGAGATGACGGCCGACGGCATCCGCCGCGGCACTGACCAGTGCCATGCCGCCCTGGCCCGCGACGCTGGCCTGCAGGCGGCTGCGCTCGAGCACCAGCCGCAGTCCGTCTCGGCGCGTGAGCGCACCCGAGGTGATCGCGGCGGCGGCTTCACCGACGCTGTGGCCGATCACGGCCGCCGGCTTGACGCCCCACGAGTCGAAAAGATCGACCAGCGCGAGCTGGAAGGCGCACAAGGCGGGCTGGCCGAGGGCGACATCGGTGACCTGCGGGTCCTCCAGCACCGATAGAAGCGGCTGCGGGTAGCCGAGCTCGGCGAGGATGCGGCTGCAGTCCTGCAGCGTCGCGGCGAAGACCGGCTCCTGCATCAGGCCGCGCGCCATGCCGGCCCAGTTGCCGCCGTTGCCGGAAAACACGAAGACTGTCTTGGCCTGCGCGGCACTCGTGGTCGGTATCGGCTGATCGACCGCCTGCAGAATGACGTGGGAGTTGGTGCCGCCGAAGCCGAACGAGCTCACGCCGGCGATCGGCGCAGGGGCTGCGGTCGGCCAGGTTTCGCCCTTCGACTGGACCTCGAGGTTGGCCGCGGCGAAGTCGATCGCCGGATTTGGCGCCTGATAGTGCAGGCTGGCCGGGATCCAACGGTTACGCAGCGCCAGCGCCGTCTTGATCAGACCGGCCGCGCCGGCCGCGGCCTCGAGATGGCCGATGTTGGTCTTGACCGATCCGATGCGCAGCGCCCGGCCGGCCGGACGGTCGCGGCCGAGCACGGCGGCGAGCGCATTGGCCTCGATCGGATCGCCGAGTGCGGTGCCCGTGCCGTGCGCCTCGACATAGTCGACCGCGTGCGGATGGACACGCGCCGAATCGAGCGCATCGCGCAGCATCGCGCGCTGCGCCGCCGGATTGGGCGCGGTCAGCCCGTTGCTCGGTCCGTCATTATTGACCGCGCTGCCGCGAACCACGGCATAGACGCGATCGCCGTCGCGCATCGCGGCGCTCAGCGGCTTCAGCACGACGATGCCGCCGCCCTCGCCGCGGACATAGCCGTTGGCGCGCGAGTCGAACGCCTTGCAGCGGCCGTCCGGCGCCATCGCGCCGAACTTCGTCATGGCGATCGTGCTCTCCGGCGCCAGCACCAGATGCACGCCACCCGCCAGCGCGACGGTCGATTCGCCGCTGCGCAGGCTCTGGCAGGCCTGGTGCACGGCGACGAGCGCCGACGAGCAGGCGGTGTCGATGGTGAGCGCAGGCCCTTGCAATCCCAGCGTGTAGGCGATGCGCGCGCTGATGATGCTGATGTCCTGCCCGGTCGCGGTGTGCTGGGCGATGTCGTCGCGTCCGGACAGCAGGCGCGCATAGTCGCTCCACATCGCGCCGAGGAAGACGCCGGTGCGTCCGCCGCTGAGGTGCGACGGCCGGATCGCGGCATCTTCGAGCGCCTCCCAGGCGAGCTCGAGCGCCAGTCGCTGCTGCGGATCGGTTTGCACCGCCTCGCGCGGCGACAACCCGAAGAAGGCGGCGTCGAACCGATCCACCGACTCGAGGAAGCCGCCCCAGCGCGTTGCCATGCGCCCCGGCACGAGAGGATCGGCGTCGTAGAGCTGGTCGATCGGCCAGCGGTCGGCTGGCACCTCACGGATCGCGTCGGTCTCGGTTTCGAGCAGGTGCCAGAAATCGTCGAGCGACGGTGCACCGGGCAGCCGGCACGCCATGCCGACGATCGCAATCGGATCGTCGGCCGCGATCGGCTCGATCGGGACATGCGCGTCGGCGTCCGGCCGACCTTCGAGGAAGGCGGTGAGCCGCTCGAGCGTTGGATAGTCCCAGGCCAGCGTCGGCGGCAGCCGGCGGCGTGTGTGCTCCTCGATCGCCGCGACGATCGACGCCGCGGTGAGGGAGGTCAGGCCGTAGCGGTTGAGACGCGCCTCAGGCTCGATCGCGTCCGCAGCGACTTCCAGTCGCTCGGCGAGCAATCCACGCAGCCAGGAGGCCAATTCAGACACGATCGGATCCTAGAAGACAGCGACGGTACCCAGCACGTCCTCGGCCAAGGCTTCGGCCAGGGCGCGGCGCTGGTCGGCGAGATAGAAGTGACCTCCGTCGAACAGACGCGTGCGGCAGGGTCCGGCATACAGGTCGGCCCAGCCCTCCATCTGCCGGGTCTGCGGATCGTCGCGGCCGCCATAGATCGCCAGCGCACACTCCAGCGGCGGCGATTCGGCGTGATCATGAGTCTCGAATACCTCGAAGTCTGCCTTCAGCACCGGCATGAAGAGCGCCATCAGCTCCGGTTCGTCGCGGATCACCTTGGGGATCGCATCGTAGCGCGCGACCAGCGCCTCGACGAACTGATCGTCCGGCAGACGATGGAGCGGCGCCTCGGTGTTGGGCACGGTGGGCGCGCGACGGCCGGAGACGATCGTCGTGCGCGGCAGTGCCAGGCGCTCGCGCTCGAAGGCGCGGCTGAGTTCGTAGGCGATCAGCGCGCCCATGCTGTGACCGAACAGCGCGTAAGGTCGGTCGAGCAGAGGTGCGATCGCATCGGTGAGCGCATCAATTAGCGGCGCCATCCGGCGGAACGGCGGCTCGCTGAGACGCGACTCGCGTCCGGGGAGCTGGACGGTCAGCATCTCGATGTCGCGCGGCAGCAAGGCCGCGAGAGGATGGAAGCCCGATGCACCGCCACCCGCATGCGGCAGACAGATCAGCCGCATGGCCGCATCCGGTCGATGGATCGGCCGCACAAGCCAAGGTGGCAGCACGGAATTGCCGCTAAGATACGCAGAGACCATTCTGGTAGCGCCCCTCATCTGCATTATGACCATCATGCCGATGTGTGCCAGCCGGAAACCAATTTGTATCGGTCACGTTACGACTGGGCGATGTCGGTTCGGATGCATTCGGCTGTGCATGGACGCATAGCCGGGATATCCCGTGAGGACGGTTGTACCCGATCATTTCCTGTTCCCAAATTGTGGGAACGGCCGTATGCTCACGCATGGAGTCTGAACGGCTCGGGCTCGAATGACGGGCCAACACCAAGAAGAGGTATTGGCAATGCGCGTCAGAATGCTTCGTGGTGCTAGGCACGTCACGCTAGTCGGTGATGGCCACAGCAGCCGCGTAATCCACTCGGTTCGTCTCGGATCCTCCGCGGAGGATCTCAAGTTCACGGTCATCGACACCAGAAAGGGTGAGGTGACTCGTGGCGTGATCGAGTTGCCGCTCGGTCCGGTCAAGAAAGAGTCCCGATATATGCGCCCGCTGGAGCGTCGGGTGCGCCGGATGGTGCGCCGGCAGTATCGTGCGCTGGGCCGCTATATGGTCCTTCACGACCAGTCCCGTCGCCGCAAGCGCAACGGCTGGGTCAAGGACCTCGGTCGGAACTTGAAAAAAGTCCTTCGTCGGCGTTAGGCCGCCGGCAGCGAAGTCAGCATCACTCCATTTTGGGAGATGGGCATGAGCGTAACTACTGATGTCAAAGGCAAGCCGCCAAAAGACAATGAGGAAGGCGGGATCGTCTGTGTCGTCGATCTCGGCGAGCATTCGCGTCGTCGTGTGCGCCGTCTGCGGCGCGGCGAAGGCCGTCTGATGGAAAAGGTCGAGGACGCGGTCGCGTCGTTGCAGAGCAACGGTGTGCTGTCGGGCAATGCTCAGACCGTGGTCGTGGTCGTCCGTCAGGAGCCGAGCCTGTCGGGGATGTGGGATCGCGACGACGATGATGACGATGACGATGATGATGACGACGACGACTAGCTGAGCCAAACTGGGGAACCCCACGCCCGTTTGGGGCGGGGGTTGAGACGGGAGGCTGGCAATCACCTTCGTGACAATAGCGGCGGGGTTGCGGGTCCACGTTCCCGGCCACGATGACGCGGACGGGCGAAAATCGGTCCCCGTGACGTTGCGGGACCTTGATGTCGAACGTGAGCCTCCGCCTGAAATAGTCGACCTGCTGCCCACGCCGCTCGAAATGTCGAACGGCAGGAAGCCCATTGTCATTGAGCCGTTGGACTCCGGCGTGCGAGAGCGTTCGATGTGGACGCTGTGGCAGTTCGCGAAGTTCCTGGGGCTCGGCTGGTGGAGTTCTGTAACGCGCAAGTCTAGCGCGGACGAGAAGGCGGTCCTGCTGCGCGAGCTGTTCGAACGGCTGAGCGGCATGTGGATCAAGCTCGGCCAGCTGATGTCGCTGCGCACCGATATCCTGTCGATCGAGACGTGCCAGGAGCTGTCGAAGCTGCAGTTCGAGGTCCGTGGATTTTCTCCCGAGGTCTCCCGGCGCGTTATCGAGGAGGACCTCGGCCAGTCGATCAGTTCGGTGTTCTCGCAGTTCGAATCGCATCCTTTCGCCGCCGCCACCGTGGCGCAGGTCCATCGGGCGACCCTGCTCCGGAACAATCGCTCCGTTGTCGTGAAGGTGATGCGGCCCGATGTTACCGCCAGCTTCGAACGCGACCTCAGGCTGCTCCACCGCATCGTGCGCGTGACCAGCTTCTTCGGTATCTGGAAGCGCCTGCGCCTGAAGGAGGCGGTGCGCGAGTTGCGCGATGTGCTGCTCGAGGAGACCAACTACGAGCAGGAGGCGCTCAACCTCCGCACCATGCGTAAGAGCCTGCGCCGGCATTCGATCTACGTGCCGCGCGTCATCTCGCGCTTGTCGAAGAAGCGTGTCCTGGTCATGGAGGAAGTGCCGGGCGTGCTGATGTCGACCTACATCCGCGTTCGCAACCAGGAGCCCGAGCGGGCGCATGCCTGGGCACTACGCAACGGCATCGAGGCCAAGGAGGTCGCCAAGCACCTCGCGCTCAGCACGCTGCGGCAGATCCTCGAGGACAATCTGTTCCACGGCGACCTGCATCCCGGCAACATCGTCATGCTGGCCGACAACGGGCTGGCCCTGATCGATTTCGGCAGCGTCGGCCGGCTCGATCGGCGGATGTGGATGCTGTATCGCGAGAGCCTGGCGGCGCTGGCGATGAAGGACTACAACCGCGCCGCCGACATCATGCTGATGATGTCGCCGACCGCTTCGATGACCAACACCGAGCGACTGCGCCGCGACATGTCGGAGGCGCTGCGCCGCTGGGAGCTCGAGGGGCAGTTCAGCGGCGCCTCCTACGGCGACCGGTCGATGGCCGCGATGTCGCAGAAGGTCTCCAAGATCATGGCCAATCACGAGGTGCCGCTGACATGGGGCATCATGCGGGTCGGTCGCTCGCTCAGTACCCTCGACGCTTCGATCCAGACCCTGTGGCCGGACGCCAACTTCTCGAAGCTCGCGCGCGC
>DASXQC010000510.1:0-5577 GCA_036493235.1 Reyranella sp. | reverse complement strand
CTACACTTGGCCGAAGAAGCATGGCGGCCCGGGCTTCGACGTTACGCAGCGTTTCCTGTTCGAGAACGTGCTGGCCGAGGAGGGCGCGCCGCGCATCATTCCGTTCGGCGTGAAGATGGTCGGGCCGGTCATCTACACCTTTGGCAACGATGCGCAGAAGGAACGCTTCCTGCCCGGCATCCGCACCTCCGAAGTGCAGTGGTGCCAGGGTTATTCCGAGCCGGGCGCCGGATCGGACCTCGCCAACCTGCGCACGCGCGCAGTGCGTGAAGGCGATCATTATATCGTCAACGGCCAGAAGACCTGGACGTCGTTCGCCCACTGGGCCGATTGGATCTTCTGCCTGGTGCGGACCAACACCGAGGCCAAGCCGCAGGAGGGCATCTCCTTCCTGCTGATCGACATGAAGACGCCGGGCGTCACGGTGCGGCCGATCATCATGGTCGACGGCGCGCATCACGTGAACGATGTGTTCTTCGACAATGTGAAGGTCCCGGTCGCCAATCTGATCGGCAAGGAGAACGAGGGCTGGACCTGCGCCAAGTTCCTGCTCGCCAACGAGCGGCTCGGCATCGCCGAGGTGCCGGGGTCGAAGCGCGGCGTGCGCGCGCTGTGGCAGATGAACGACGATCCCTCGCTCGCTGAGAAGATCGCCGATGTCGACCTGCAGGTGCAGGCGCTGGAGATGAGCGAGCTGCGCGCGCTCTCGACCATGCAGCTCGGCGGTGCGCCGGGCCCCGAGGCGTCGATCCTCAAGGTGCGCGGCTCGGAGATCCAGCAGCGCATCGCCGAGCTCGCCATGGAGGCGGTCGGCGAGTATGCCGCCCCCTACCAGCCCGACTTGCTGTTCCGTGACACCAACGAGACGCCGATCGGCCCGGACCACGCGCCGCCGGCCGCGCCGCGCTATTTCAACATGCGCAAGACGACGATCTACGGCGGCAGCACCGAGATCCAGAAGAACATCGTGTCGAAAGCAATCCTTGGCCTTTAGCTCCGGGTCATCCCGAGTCGCGCGGGGTAACCCCCGCGCTTCAGCGAGGGATCTATGGCGGCGTCCGCTCCCAGATCCCTCGCTTCGCTCGGGATGACACGGTAGGCTTGTCGCAAGATTTGGAGGAAGTGAGATGGACCTGTCCCTGTCCGACGAACAGAAGCAGCTGCAGGACGCGGCCGAGCGCTTCGTGCGCGACAAGTACACCTTCGAGAACCGGCGCAAGATCGCCGCGACCGACAAGGGCTTCCTGCCGGAGAACTGGACGCAGATGGCCGAGCTCGGCTGGCTCGGCATGTCCTTCTCCGAGGCGGACGGCGGCTACGGCGGCGGGCCGATCGAGACCATGATCGTCATGGAGCAGTTCGGCAAAGGCCTCGTGCTCGAGCCGTTCCTGCCGACGGTCGTGCTGGGCGGCGGCATGATCGCCGCGGCCGGCTCGGCGGCCCAGAAGGAGGCGCTGCTGGCGCCGATGATCGAAGGCAAGAAGCAGTTCGCCTTCGCCTGGCTGGAGCGCCAGAGCCGCTACAATCTCGCCGACGTCTCGCTCAAGGCGGAGAAGAGCGGCTCGGGCTATACGCTCTCGGGCCACAAGGGCGTCGTCTACAACGCGGCCTCGGCCGACAACATCATCGTGCTGGCGCGTACGGCCGGCGGCGCGCGCGAGGAAAAGGGTCTCACCCTGTTCGTGGTCGACGGAAAGGCCAAGGGCCTGACGCGGCGCGACTACCCGACCCAGGATGCGCTGCGGGCGTCGGAGCTCACCTTCGACAAGGTCGCGGTCGGCGCCGATGCGGTGCTGGGCTCCGTCGACAGCGCGTTTCCGGTGGTCGAGGATGCGGTGGACCGCGCGATCGTCGCCCTGTGCGCCGAGGCGACCGGCTGCATGGATGCGATCAATGCGGCGACGCTCGAGTACATCAAGACCCGCAAGCAGTTCGGCGTGCCGATCGGCAAGTTCCAGGTGCTGCAGCACCGCATGGTCGACTGCTTCACCAACGCCCAGGAAGCGCGCTCGATGACCCTGATGGCATCGCTCAAGATCGACGACAAGGACGCCGTCGTGCGTCGCAAGGCGGCTTCCGGCGCCAAGGTCCAGATCGGCAAGTCGGGCAAGTTCTGCGGCCAGAGCGCGGTGCAGATGCACGGTGGCATGGGCGTCACCGACGAGCTCTCGGTCAGCCACTACTTCAAGCGGCTCACCATGATCGACCTGATGTTCGGCAACCAGCAGCACCACCTGACCCGCTACAGCAACCTCGCGATGGCGGCCTAGCGCATTCACATGCGCTGGCGGGCGACAGCGCCTTCTGAGGCGCGAGAGCCCGCGCGGTCCAGAAAAGACAAGAACGCGCCACTCGCGGCGGAGTTTAGTCCGCCTTGGTGGCGCGCCCCCGGCGAAAGACCATGAACGCGATCCTCGACATCATCGTGCCAGTGTTCGGCACGGTGGCGGTCGGCTGGCTGATCGGGCGCAGCAAGTTGCTGTCACCCGAGGGCCTGCGCGGCCTGACCAACGTCACCTTCTACGCGCTGTTCCCGGCGCTCTTGTTCCGCTCGATGTCGAACGTGCGCATCGGGGCTCTGTCGTTCGACATTCTTTTCGTTTTCTTCGGCACAAGCCTGTTGCTGTTCTTCGCCAGCCTGCCGCTCGCACGCGCCTTCGGCATGAAGCTGGGCGAGGGCACCGTGTTCGCCCTGTCGGGGGTGTTCTCCAACGGCGTCGGCATCGGCATCCCGTTCATCTCCTACGCCTTCGGCAACGCGGGCCTGGTGCCGCTGCTGATGATCATCAGCATGAACTCGCTGGTCATGCTGACCCTCGCCTCGTTCCTGATCGAAGTCGGCGGCCAGACCAGTTCGCGCGAGAGCCTGCTCGGCAAGCTGGGCGGCGCCGTGTTCAAGATGCTGAAGCATCCGGTGATCCCGTCGATCTTCGCCGGCCTGTTCTGGGGCGAGCTGTGCCACCTGATCCCGGGCCTCGGCACGCCGGTGGTGATCGACCGCATCCTGCAGACGCTGGCAACCGCCGCACCGCCGTGCGGCCTGATCATGGCCGGCGCCTCGCTCGCCCATGTCGGCCTCAAGGCGCACTGGCAGGCCGCGTCGGTCGCGACCGTGCTGAAGCTCGCCGTGATGCCGCTGGTGGTCTGGGTCTCCGGCCGCTGGCTGTTCCACCTCGATCCGCTGTGGCTGACGGTGGCGACCCTGAACGCCGCCATGCCGGCCGGCGCCAATGTCTACCTGATCGCCCAGCTCTACCGCACCGGCGTCGGGCTCGCGACCAATGCCGTCGTGCTGTCGACGGCCTTCAGTGTGATCAGCCTCTCGGCGACCCTGTTGCTGCTCGGCGTCCAGACGCGCTGACGCCTCGCGCTCGCAGCAGTGTCAGCGCGGCGCGCCCGGCTGCGGCGGCGTAGCGGCGATCGTTGTGCACCAGCATCGAGGAAATCGCCCCCTCCGAAAGCAGCCAGATCTCGCGCGCCGCGTCTGCGGCGTCGGCGATGCCGGCCCGCGCCAGCAGCTCGCCGAGCTGCCGCTCCAGCAGCGCCTTGTGCCGCCGCGCGACGACGCGCGCCGGATGACCCGGCAGATCGGCGAGCTCGACGACGAGGCGGGTGAAGCCCGAGCCCGCCCAGCGCGGCTGGTCCGACCAGACCGCGAGCTGCTCGAACATCGCGGCGACCATCTGCTCGGGCGAGCCGGCCATGCGGTCGCCGAAGGTCCGGAAGGCGGCGAGCGCCAGCTCCTGCTGGGCATCCAGCACGGCGCCGAGCAGCGCATCCTTGCTCGTGAAGTGATGATACAGCGTGCGCTTGGTGACGGCGGTCGCGGCCGCAATGTCGTCCATGCTGACGCGCGTGAAGCCCCTGCGGCGGAACTGCTTGTACGCTGCATCGAGGATGCGTCGGCGGGTCTGCTCCCCGGATCGCGGCATCGGGAGGTCTCCGGAAGGTATACTCGGTAGTGAATTTACAGGACCTGCCTCCTCGGCCGAAATGGCACAATCGAAGGAGGCGGCGATGGTCCTGCAATCCCTGACATTGAGGTCGGTCACCGTCCGTCCTGTCGTCGTGCCGCTGAGACGCCCTGTGGTTTCGAAGGTAGGGCTGTTCCAGGACTGGCCGCTGATCCTGATCGACCTCGTGACCGAGGAGGGGATCGTCGGGCGCAGCTATCTCGAGCCGTACCTGCGGCAATCGATGGCCTACCTGGTGCCGGCGATCCGCGACCTCGCCGCGGCACGTGCCGGCAAGCCGGTGCGGCCGGTCGACGACTTCCAGCAGGGCCGCAAGGCCCTCAACCTGGTGGGCCTGCAGGGCCTGTCGATGATCGCCCTCTCGGGCCTCGACATGGCAGCGTGGGATGCGCTGGCCCAGGCTGCGAATCGTCCGCTGGCCGAGTTGCTCGGCGGCTCGCTTGGCCGCGTGCCGACCTACAACAGCAACGGCCTGTGGCTCTCCGATGTCGGCGCGCTGGGCGCAGAGGCGGCCGAGCTGGTCGCCGAAGGCGGGATCAAGGGCGTGAAGCTCCGGCTCGGCCGCGAGCGGCTGAAGGACGATCTCGCGTCGATCGAAGCGGTGCGCGCGGCGGTCGGCGATGTCCGCCTGATGGTCGATTTCAACCAGGGCATGACGCTCGGCGACGCGCTGCATCGTTGCCACGCGCTCGACGAGCAGGGGCTCTACTGGCTTGAGGAGCCGATCGCCTACGACGACCTCGCGGGTCACGCGCGGTTGACGCGAGAACTCAGGACACCGGTGCAGCTTGGGGAGAACTTCTACGGCCCGCGGGCGATGGCCGAGGCGGTCGCGATCGGCGCCGGCGACATGGTGATGCCCGACCTGATGCGGATCGGCGGCGTCACCGGCTGGCTGCGCGCCGCGGCGATCGCCGGCGCGGCGGG
Organism: Reyranella sp.; assembly: GCA_036493235.1. GTDB lineage: Bacteria > Pseudomonadota > Alphaproteobacteria > Reyranellales > Reyranellaceae > Reyranella. Next base: position 676 of record DASXQC010000510.1, on the reverse strand, counting down.
CCTGCCGATGTCGTCCCATCTCTATCCCGAATTCTCGGCGCATCTGCTGCGCGTCACCGAATCGGCGGCCTGGCTCGAATGGCAGGATTGGGCCTATCCGATTCTCGCCGAGCCGTTCGCCCTGGTCGACGGCGACCTCGTCATTCCCGACCGGCCGGGCGCGGGGATCGCGTGGGACGAGGCCGCTGTCTCGCGCTATGCCTGCACCGATTGACCGGCTACCCAGGCGCCGCGGGGCGCGATAGCCTTGGGGGTGGAGGAAACCATCATGACGTACGAAACAGTGGAGGTTCGCAAGCTCACCGGCGGCTGCGGCGCGGAGGTGCTGGGCGTCGATCTCAAGGCGCTGAGCAATCGGCAGTGGGGCGAGGTGCAGGCGGCGTTCGCCGAGCACGGCGTGATCTTCTTCCGTGACCAGGAACTGACGCCCGAGCAGCACATCGCCTTCGCCCAGCGCTGGGCGCCGATCGACGTCAACAAGTTCTTCAAGCACGTCGAGGGCCATCCCGAGATCGCCGAGGTGCGCAAGGAGCCGGAACAGAAGACCAACATCGGCGGCGGCTGGCACACCGACCATTCGTACGACGCCGAGCCGGCGATGGGCTCGATCCTGCTGGCGCGCGAGCTGCCGGAGGAGGGCGGCGACACGCTGTTCGCCAACATGTACCGCGCCTTC
>DASXQC010000509.1:0-2782 GCA_036493235.1 Reyranella sp. | reverse complement strand
CTGTTCATCCTGCAGCTGGCCGCTCTGGTGTGGCTTCTGCTGTCGCGGGGCCGACCGATGGCGGTCGAGCATCTGGCGGCGGCAGATTGAGCGCCGCCACGAGGTCGCGCACTTCCTGGCGGGCCGCGACGTGGCTCATGGTCATGGAAGGACCGGAACCACCGCGCTTGAGATCGAGCAGGGTCAGGCCGTTCAGGAACAGCTCGCGGTAGATCACCCGCTCGCTGAGGCCCGCGGCGACGCGGAAGCCGATGCGCTTGGCCAGCGCCTCTATCACGGTGGCCATGTCGCGCTTGTTGCGCGCGGCCAGCGACGACAGGCGATTGCGCATCACGATCCAGTCGACCGGCCGCGCACCCTGCATCGAGCGGATCTGGCGCTGCTTCCATACGGCCTCGGCATAGACCGAGGGCCGCACGACCTTGAGCGTCTCCGGATCGATTCGCGCCAGAAGGTCGAGGTCGATGAAGCTGTCGTTGAGCGGCGTCAGCAGCGTATCGGCCCAGGTATGGGCGAGCCGCGACAGGTGCGTGTCGCTGCCGGGCGTGTCGATCACCACGAAGTCGGCACCCAGCACCGCGGGCTCGAGCGCCGACTCGAAGCGTGCCTTCTCGTCCGGCGAGTCACCTGATGCCATCACCGCGGCGTGCATCGGCATCGGCAGCTCGACGGTCTTGCGCTTGATGAAGGCGGCGCGGTTCTCGAGGTAGCGCGTCAGCGTGCCCTGGCGGGCGTCGAGATCGATCGTCGCCACCTTGGCGCCATCGATCATCAGCGACACCGCGATGTGCAGCGCCGTGGTCGACTTGCCCGAGCCGCCCTTCTCGTTGCCGATCACCAGCACATGCGCACGGCCCGGCTCGCGCACGGACTGCGCCTGGACGACACTCGGATTCACGGCGGGTTGGAAGCTGTTCATGCTGTCGCCGCACAATGCCATTGATCAGTGTGGATAGAACGGTTGCGAAAGTCTGTGGATAAGCCTCCGCGCGCGAAGCCCGCCTTGGGCAATGGACCACGATCCTCACCCTCGTTCCTTCGAGAACGCGAGAAGCCATTGCCCCTAATAGGTGCCGAAGTGTGAGGCGCTTATCCTGCTTGCGCCTTCACGATTGCAAGCAGGAGTTCGCAATGGTGTCTGTTAGACCTCGATCGGCGCGTCCGCCGTTTCCAGCCGTTTTCGACCGTTTTCTCCGTTTTTGGCAAACCCGCTCGAAAACGGCCGAAACGGGACCGACTAGACCTTCCTGATCCACACCGCCGTGTCATGGAACACAGCGCCACCGCTGGGCCAGCCCGGATCGGCCGACGTGACGGCGTTGATGCCGATGCCGGTCTCGAAGTTGCGGTTCGGCCAGATGCCCTCGACGATCACGATGCCGCGTTGATGGCCCTTCTTCGGCCGAGCATGAACGACCGTCTTGCCGCGCTCGTTGCCGACCTCGACGCGATCGCCTTCGACGATGCCCATCGCGGCGCAATCCTCGGGGTTCATCATCGCCGTCGGCCGCACTTCCCGCTTCTGGGAGGACGGCGTCTCGGTGAAGGTCGAATTCAGGAACGTGCGCGCGGGCGCGGCGACCAGCCGGAACGGCTTCTCCTCGGTCGCATTGTCGATCACGTTGAAATGGTCAGGCAGCGTCGGCATGTCCTTGCCGCGCGGGCCGAATGCCGCCCAGTCGGGCTTGAAGCGGAACTTCTTGTCGGGCCAGGCGAAGCCGTCGAGGAAGTGCGAGGTCTCGAAGCCGAGATGGAAGTCCTGGCCGCCGCTCTTCCAGTTGGTCTCGGCGTCCCACATGTTCGAGGCCTTGAGCGCCTCGTCCATGATCTCCCAGACCGTCATGTCGAAGCCGCGATGCTTGGCGCCGAGACGCTGGGCGAGTTCGGAGATCACGTAGTGATTCTCGCGGCACTCGCCGGGCGGATCGATCACTGCCTTGGTCACCTGGAAGTAGGTGTGGCCCGACGCGGTGTAGAAGTCGTCGTGCTCGAGGAACATGGTCGCCGGCAGCACGATGTCGGCAAAGGCCGCGGTCTCGGTCAGGAACTGCTCGTGCACGCAGGTGAACAGGTCCTCGCGCGCGAAGCCCGCGTGCACCTTCTCGAGCTCGGGACAGACCATCGCCGGGTTGGTGTTCTGGATCAGCAGGCCGGTGACCGGCGGCCCGTTCTTCAGCGCCGCAGGGTCGCCGGTCAGGATCGGCCCGAGCCGGGACTGGTCGAGGTCGCGGATCGACAGATCGACCATGTCGCTGCCTTCGATCAGCGTCTTGCTGATCGGATACATGCCGGTGTGGCCATAGAGCGCACCGCCGCCCTTGGCCTTCCACGCGCCGGTCACGGCCGGCAGGCAGGTCACGGCATGCATGTTGTGCGCGCCGTTGCGGCTGCGGCTGAAACCGTGATGAGCGCGGATGAAGGGAGCTTTCGCCTGCCCATACATGCGGGCGAAGGAGACGATCTCCTCGACCGGCAAGCCGGTGATGTTCGACGCCCATTCCGGCGTGCGCGGCGCGACGTGCGCGGCCAGCTCGTCCGGCGCGTCGGTGTACTTCCGCATGTAGTCCCAATCGGCATAGCCCTCCTTGAAGAGGACATGCATGACGCCAACCGCCAGCGCGCCATCGGTGCCGGGGCGCACGGCGAGATGCACGTCGGCCTGCTCGGCCGTGCCGGTGCGGTACGGATCGACCACGACGATCTTCGCGCCACGCTTCTTCGCCTTCATGGCGTGGGTCATGACGTTGACCTGGGTGTTCACCGGGTTGCCGCCCCAGATCAC
>DASXQC010000508.1:0-3534 GCA_036493235.1 Reyranella sp. | reverse complement strand
CTCGCTGATCTACAAGGGCATGTTCCTCGCCGAGCATCTGTCGGCCTTCTATCCCGACCTGCTCGACGAGCGCTTCACCTCGCGCTTCGCGATCTTCCACCAGCGCTATTCGACCAACACCTTCCCGCAATGGAAGCTGGCGCAGCCGTTCCGCGTGCTGGCGCACAACGGCGAGATCAACACGCTGCTGGGCAACGTCAACTGGATGAAGAGCCACGAGGCGCGGCTCGAGCACGAGGGCTTCGGCCGGGCGATCGAGGACCTCAAGCCGATCATCCAGCCTGGCGCGTCGGACTCCTCGGCGCTCGACAACGTGTTCGAGCTGCTGGTGCGTGGTCATCGCAACCTGCCGATGGTCAAGGCCATGATGATCCCGGAAGCGTCGGGCTCGAACCCCAACATCCCGGCCAAGCACCGTGCCATGTACAACTACGTCAACGGCGTGATGGAGCCATGGGACGGCCCGGCGGCGATCGCCGCGGTCGCGGGCAAGTGGGCGCTGGTCGGCCTCGACCGCAACGGCCTCAGGCCCATGCGCTACGTCGTGACCTCCGACGACCTGCTGATCGCGGGCTCCGAATCCGGCATGGTGCCGCAGGAAGAGGCCAAGATCCTCGAGAAGGGCCGGCTGGGTCCGGGTGAGATGCTGGCGGTCGACATGGATGCGCCTCAGCTCTTCAAGGACCGCGAGCTGAAGGACATGCTCGCCGACACGCACGACTACGCCGCGTGGACGACCCGCACGGTCGAATTGGATTCGCTGATCAAGCAGGACACACCGCACGAGAAGCATTTCTCGCCCGAGGAGCTGCGGCGGCGGCAGTTCTCGGTCGGCTGGTCGGTCGAGGATCTCGAGATGATCCTCCATCCGATGTGCGAGGACGGCAAGGAAGCCATCGGCTCGATGGGCGACGACGCGCCGCTGGCGGTGCTCTCCGACACCTATCGCGGCATGCATCACTACTTCCGGCAGAACTTCAGCCAGGTCACCAACCCGCCGATCGACAGCTTGCGCGAGCGCAACGTGATGACGATCCGCACGCGGCTGGGCAACCTCGGCAACATCCTCGACGAATCGCCCGAGCAGAGCGAGATGCTGTCGCTGCAATCGCCAATCGTGCTCAACGCCGAGTTCGAGGCGATGCGCAAGTACATGGACGAGACCGCCGCCCGCATCGACTGCACGTTCGAGATCAAGGGCGGGCTGGATGCGATGCGCCAGGCCTTCGACCGGATTGCCAAGGAGGCCGAGGACGCGGTGCGCTCGGGCTGCCTGCACATCGTGCTGACCGACGCCAACGTCGACTCCGACCGAGCCGCGCTGCCGATGATCCTGGCCGCTGGCAGCGTGCATTCCTACCTGGTGCGCCAGTCGCTGCGCACCTTCACCTCACTCAACGTCCGCTCGGCCGAGTGCCTGGACGTGCACTATGTCGCCGTCATCATCGGTGTCGGCGCGACCACGGTGAATCCCTACCTCGCCGAGGAGACTTTGGCGGCCCGCCACAGTCGTGGATTGTTCGGCAAGCTCACGCTCAGCCAGTGCCTCGCCAACTACAAGAAGGCGCTCGACGAGGGCCTCCTCAAGACCATGAGCAAGATGGGCATCTCGGTCCTGTCGTCGTACCGCGGCGGCTGCAACTTCGAGGCCGTCGGCCTGTCGCGTTCGCTGGTGCAGGAGTTCTTCCCCGGCATGCCCTCGCGCATCTCGGGCATCGGCCTGCGCGGCGTGCAGGAGAAGATCGCGCAGCAGCATGCACGGGCGTTCGACGAGGACGTGATCGCCCTGCCGATCGGTGGCTTCTACAAGTATCGCCGCGGCGGCGATCACCACAATTTCGAAGGCAACCTCATCCACATGCTGCAGGACGCGGTGAATACCGAGTCCTATGCCAAGTTCAAGAAGTACAGCGAGGCGGTGCGCCGCCTGCCGCCGATCAACTTGCGCGACCTGCTGGACTTCAAGGCCAGCGCTGCACCTGTATCGATCGACGAGGTCGAGTCGATCACCGAGCTGAGGAAGCGCCTTGTGGCGCCGGGCATCTCGCTGGGCGCGCTCGGCCCCGAGGCGCACGAGACCCTGTCGATCGCCATGAACCGCATCGGCGCCAAGTCGGATTCCGGCGAGGGCGGCGAGGACCCGGCGCGCTACCGGCCACGGCCCAACGGCGACAACGCCTCGTCGGCAATCAAGCAGGTCGCGTCGGGACGCTTCGGCGTCACGGCGGAGTATCTCAACAACTGCCGCGAATTGGAGATCAAGGTCGCGCAGGGCGCCAAGCCCGGCGAGGGCGGCCAGCTGCCAGGCCTCAAGGTCAGCGAGATGATCGCCAAGCTCCGGCATTCGACGCCGGGCGTGAGCCTGATCAGCCCGCCGCCGCATCACGACATCTACTCGATCGAGGATCTGGCGCAGCTGATCTACGATTTGAAGCAGATCAATCCCGAGGCGCGCGTGACCGTGAAGCTGGTCGCGCGTTCGGGCATCGGCACCATCGCGGCCGGCGTGGCCAAGGCCAAGGCCGACGTGATCCTGATCTCGGGCCATTCGGGTGGCACGGGTGCCAGCCCACAGACCTCGATCAAGTATGCGGGCATCCCCTGGGAGATGGGCCTCTCCGAGGCACACCAGGTGCTGACCCTGAACCGGCTGCGCGAGAAGGTGCTGCTGCGCACTGACGGCGGCATCAAGACCGGCCGCGACGTGGTGATCGCCGCGATGCTGGGCGCCGAGGAGTACGGCATCGGCACGGCGTCGCTGATCGCGATGGGCTGCATCATGGTGCGGCAGTGCCATTCCAACACCTGCCCGGTCGGCGTCTGCACCCAGGACCCGAAGCTGCGCGCCAAGTTCGAGGGCACGCCGGAGAAGGTGGTCAACCTCTTCAGCTTCGTCGCCGAGGAAGTGCGCGAGATCCTGGCGCAGCTCGGCTACCGCTCGCTACTGGACATCGTCGGCCGCTCCGACCTGCTGAAGCAGGTCAGCCGCGGCTCGCGTTATCTCGATGACCTCGACCTGTCGCCATTGCTGGTGCGTGCCGACGGCGGCTCGGGCGCGGTGCACTGCACGATCGAGGGTCGCAACGAAGTGCCGGACACGCTGGACGCGCAGATGATCCGCGACGCCCAGCCGCTGTTCAGCCATCGCGAGAAGATGCAGCTGCAATACAGCGTGCGGAACACCCATCGCGCCGTCGGCACGCGGCTCGCCGCCATGATCACCCGCAAGTACGGCATGGCGGGGCTGCAGCCCGACACGGTGACGGTGCGCCTGCGCGGCACCGCCGGCCAGTCACTCGGCGCCTTCGCCGTGCGCGGCATGAAGCTCGAGGTGTTCGGCGACGCCAACGACTATGTCGGCAAGGGCCTGTCGGGCGGCACCATCGTGGTGAGGCCGACCGTCTCGAGCCCGCTGGTGCCCGAGCACAACGCGATTATCGGCAACACCGTCCTGTACGGCGCGACGGCGGGCAAGCTGTTCGCCTGCGGCCGGGCCGGCGAGCGCTTCGCCGTGCGCAACTCGGGTGCTGACGC
>DASXQC010000507.1:0-7930 GCA_036493235.1 Reyranella sp. | reverse complement strand
ACCATGGAGCTCGCCAAGACGCGCCTGTCCGGCGTGCTCGACGCGGCCGGCCGCCACGCGCTCGCCCGGCAGATGCTCGACCACGTGCTGGCGACCCTGCGTGAAGCCGGGCTCGACAGCGTGCATGTCGCGAGCGCCGACGAGGGCACTGGCGACCTCAACACCGATGTCGCCGCCGCTGCGCGGCGCGTGCAGGAAGAGGGCGCGGACGAGTTGCTGCTGGTCATGGCCGACCTGCCCTATCTCGCGGCATCGGATATCGCCGCGCTGATCGAGGCCGGCCGCACCAGCGACATTGTGATCGCTGAGGCCAAGGACGGCGGCACCAACGCCCTGCTGCTGCGCCCGCCGACGGTGCTGAAGTTCGCTTTCACGACCGGCCGTCCCAGTGCGCAGTTCCATGCCGACCATGCACGGAACGTGGGTATTGCGCCCGCGATCGTGAGGCGGCCGGGGCTTGCACGCGACATCGATACGCCGGACGATCTCAAGTCCCTCGTTTCCGATCATCCAGCGTACCGGGTCTTCCGCCATGTCGCCTGAGTTTCTGACGCGCGATCTCGAGTCACTGATGCGCGAAGCGGCCGCGATCCGCGACGCCGCCTTCGGCGGTCGCATCACCTTCTCCAAGAAGGTGTTCATTCCGCTGACGCATCTCTGTCGCGACAATTGCGGCTACTGCACCTTCGTGCATCCGCCGAAGAAGGGCGAAGCCGCCTACCTTTCGCCCGAGCAGGTGCTGGAGATCGCGCGCGCAGGCCAGGCGGCCGGCTGCGCCGAGGCGCTGTTCACCCTGGGCGACAAGCCCGAGCTCAAGTGGAAGCCCGCCGCCGAAGCGCTGGCGGCGATGGGCTACGCCACGACGCTCGACTATCTCGCGGCGATGGGCGCGCTGGTCTTCAAGGAGACCGGCCTGCTGCCGCATTTCAATCCTGGCCTGATGGATGCCGCTGACCTCGCCAAGCTGCGCAAGGCCTCGGTCTCGATGGGCATCATGCTCGAGAGCACGGCGGAGCGGCTGGGCGAGCGCGGCGGCGCGCACTTCGGCGCGCCCGACAAGGTCCCGGCGCTCCGGCTCGCGACCCTGAAGGCTGCCGGCGAGGCGAAGGTGCCGTTCACCTCTGGCATCCTGATCGGCATCGGCGAGACGCGCGAGGAGCGAATCGAGGCGCTGCTGGCGCTGCGCGACCTGCACGAGGCGCACGGCCATCTGCAGGAAGTCATCATCCAGAACTTCAAGGCCAAGCCGGACACGCGCATGGCCGACGCGCCCGAGCCGTCGTTCGACGAGCTGCTGTGGACCATCGCCGTCGCGCGCCTGATCTTCCGCGACACGCTGTCGGTCCAGGCGCCGCCCAACCTGCAGGAGCCGGGTTACGGCCGCCTGATCGAGGCCGGCATCGACGACTGGGGTGGCGTCTCGCCCGTCACGCCCGACCATGTGAACCCCGAGCGGCCCTGGCCGCAGCTCGACGCGCTCGCCGCCGAGAGCCTGCGCTACGGCAAGGTGCTGACCGAGCGGCTCGCGGTTTATCCGCGCTACGGGGCCGACAAGGCCTGGATCGATCCGGCTTTGCGGCCGCGCGTGCTGCAGATGAGCTCGGCGAGCGGCCTGCGCCGCGACAACGACTGGAAGCCCGGCCTCGTCATGGCGATGCCGGCCGACGACGTGGCGACGCTCGCCGCACCGTCGCTGCGGCCGAGCGCCAGCCTCGCGCCGGTCGTCGACCGCGCGGTGCGCGGCGACGATCTCTCCGAAGGCGACATCGTGCGACTGTTCGAGGCGCGCGGGCCCGACTTCGCGGCCGTGACGCAGGCGGCCGATGCGCTACGCAAGCAGGTGGTGGGCGACACCGTCTCCTACGCCGTCGTGCGCAACATCAACTACACCAACATCTGCTACTTCCGTTGCGGCTTCTGCGCATTCTCGAAGGGCAAGCTCGCCGCCAACCTGCGCGGCTCGCCCTACGACCTCACCACGCAGGAGATCGTGCGGCGCGCGAAGGAAGCGTGGGACCGCGGCGCCACCGAAGTCTGCATGCAGGGCGGCATCCATCCCGAGTACACCGGGCAGCACTATCTCGATGTCTGCACGGCGGTGCGCGAGGAGATCCCGGGCATGCACGTCCATGCCTTCTCGCCGCTCGAGGTCTGGCATGGTGCGACCACGCTCGGCCTCTCGCTCACCGACTACCTGACGCGGTTGCGCGACGCCGGTCTCGGCAGCCTGCCCGGCACCGCGGCCGAAGTGCTCGACGACGAAGTGCGCGACATCCTCTGCCCTGACAAGGTCTCGACCGACCAGTGGCTGGAGATCATGCGTGCGGCCCATGGCGTCGGCTTGCGCTCGACCGCGACGATCATGTTCGGCCACGTCGACCGGCCGGTGCACTGGGCGCGCCACCTGCTGCGCGTCCGCAACCTGCAGAAGGACACCGGCGGCTTCACCGAGCTCGTCCCGCTGCCGTTCGTCGCCGCCGAGGCGCCGATCGCGCTCAAGGGCGCGGCGCGCCTGGGCCCGACCTTCCGCGAGGCCGTGCTGATGCACGCGATCGGCCGGCTGGCGCTGCACCCGCACATCGCCAACATCCAGACCTCGTGGGTGAAGATGGGCGTCGAAGGCGCCAAGGTCTGCCTGCAGGCCGGCGCCAACGATCTCGGCGGCACGCTGATGAATGAATCGATCACCCGCGCCGCCGGCGCCGAGCATGGCGAGGAGCTGCCGCCCGACGCCATGGAACGGCTGATCGCCGACCTCGGCCGCACCAGCCGCATCCGCACCACGCTGTACGGCGACGCCGGCCGGGAGCGCCACGACGCCGCCCACGCCGCCAAGGCGCTGGAGCCGATCCAGCTCGAGGTCGCCGAGCGCTGGACCGGCTCGCTCACCGAGAGCGAGAAGCGCCGCGTCCTGCCCAAGCCGCGCCAGCCCGCCCGGGTACGCTAGAGTCCACAAGAGTCCACTCCGGTGTGGACCGCTTCGATGTCGATGGCGCAAGGGTTTGGGGCCAAGAGTCCACGAATCCACCGAATCGCGGCCGCCTGAAAAAACACCTTATTGGACCGCGCCACTCCAGTGGCGCTCGGGGAAACATGCGCGCCATTGTGCCGCTCGATCACAAGCAACGAGTGGCGGGGTCTGATGAACGGGATCATGGCACCACACTGCATCAGCGCGCGCCGAACACCTATTATGGGCAATAGCTGCCCGCATTTCTTAAGGGATAGCGGGCAAAGGTCGGAGTCCATTGCCCATAATGGAGTCGGCGCGAGCGCCCGATTCGCCGCCCTTGAGGCTCGTGCGTGAGATTTCCCAGGGAATGGCGCGCTGGCCCGACGGAAATTTACGTTTCGACCAAAAGAAAAAGCGGCCAACGCGTTGCCGGCGGTGCGCGAGATGCGCGGACAGGTCCTCAGCCTGGTAATGCCGGTCTTGCTATCGCCGAACGGCTCGCCAAGCCGATCTGGCGAATGCCCAAGTTGACTGCCATGGGCACGCCGGAAACCGAGCGGAACATCGCCAACAAGATCAGCCGGGGCGGGTTCACCGCCGCCTTCTTCCTCCAGTGTTTGAAGGCGGCGGGCTGTTCGGTGTTGAGGCTGGAGGAAGGCTAGCATCTGCCTGTCGCTTGATGTCGTAGATCGCGACATCCGGGCCCGAAATTTGGAGATTGGCGATATAGATAGCCCTGCTAAAGGTGCAATTTTCGAATCGGCATTTCACAAACTGATACGATGAGAGCGACAAATCCATTGATGTCTCAGGATGAAGAACGCGCACCGCCGGCAGGTCGATGAAATCGCACTTTTCGACATGGCAGGCGAGCATGGCGACGATGCCGGGGCCCTCGATCCGGCAATTTCGAAAGGTCAGATTGCTTCGTACCTGATCCGCTCCCCGAATATCTCGGAAAAGCGATGTGTTCCGCCGTCAATGATAGCGTCACGCCCATAAGTGTAACCAGACCACGCTAAGCCAGTCGCGATAGCACCCTCCTCTCGGCGCGTTCTCCTAATCCAGATTGTGCCCATATTCCGCTAACCACGAACGTGATTAGGAGGACGGTCAGCAGCACGATAAGCGCCTTGCCGTACCAGGGCGCACTAAGGGCTTTCTGCCATAGCCAAGCGCACCATCCTCCAACACCTGATGTTGCTACATGGCCGCGATCCACGGCCAGTTGTCAGCAATACGGCTGGCCAAGGACCAATGGCTCTCGACCCTTTCGGCCATTTCGCTGGCTGTACGAACGCGGGCAGCCATCGCTTCATCCTCCCTTTCAGGGAGGCGAACCTACCACTGCGCCAAACCTTAGTCCTTTGGTTGTCCATATCCCGAATTCCCGAAGGCATTAGGCGCTTGGACGACACAAGGACTGCGATAGTCCAAGGTGCGTTTGCTACCTAATGCCGGAAATTACGTCCGGCAGTAGTGATGGTGAAACTCGAAGGATCGGCCGACAAACGATGGACCCGACCCCACTATTTCGCGCGTCCCGTAATCGCGCGAAGATCGATGGCATTGGCCATCGCGACATAGCCGGCGCGGTAGATCGAGGAGGAACCCCATGGCCGACGACAAGGCAGCGGCGTTCGGCGGGACACTGGCGGAATACTACGACCGCTATCTGGTGCCCATGATGTTTGCTCCCTATGCGGAAGTCGTGGCGGATCACGCGAAGCGGCTCAGTCCACGCCGCGTGCTGGAGACAGCTGCTGGCACTGGCATCGTTACCGAGGCCCTGGCGAGGACTCTGTCAGCCGATGCGGTGATCACGGCAACGGACTTCAACCAGGCAATGATCGACGTCGGCAAGTCCAGGCCCGGAATGGCGAGAGTGAACTGGCGGCAGGCCGACGCAATGAAACTGCCGTTTGCCGACGCCGCCTTCGACCTGGTCGTCTGCCAGTTCGGCGTCATGTTCTTCCCTGACAAGCGGGCGTCGTTCAGGGAAAACCTGCGCGTCCTCAGTCCCGGCGGGACGCACCTGTTCGTGGTCTGGGACAGTCACGACAACATGCCCAACTCGCTGACATGGATCGCGGCCCAGACGGTCGGCGACATGCTGAGGCGCGATCCGCATACGCTCCTGAACCCGGGCTATTTCGACGAGCCAACCATCCGTACCGACCTGGCGGAGACGGGATTTCGCGACGTGAGGGTCGAGCGGATTGTGCGACCGCAACGCGTGGCGTCGGCGCGGGAGGCAGCGGTGATCACGGTGCAGGGCTCGCTGATCCGCACGGCCGTCGAAGCAGCCGACCCGTCTCGTCTCGGCGAGGCGACAAACGCCGTCGAGCGGCTCATGCGAACCCGGTTCAGTGAAGGACCGGTCGAAGGTGAGACGAGAGCGCTAATGGTCACAACGACAAGACCAAGATGACCCCGTCGTCGCAAATCAGAAATCCAATTTCCACTCGCCCGCTGCGACGATGCGATGGTCTCAATCACTGGATGAGCCATGTCCGTTTTGGGTCAATTACAGACAAACTTTGCTGAAGAGCTTTCAGGAGAGCCCATCAAAAATCAGCGCCGAGGTCATGCGCTACAGCCGCTACCGAACGCCTCGCCATGCAGTCAGGCGCGGAATCCAACGCGGCACATTTATGCGGAACGCTTCGTATTCCGCCCCGAATGACTCTTTCAGCGTCGGTTCTTCGTAGGCCACGACGAAGCCATGGGAGAAAGCCCAAAACAGCGCCCCATACCAGACGAGACGCCAGTCGCCGAACAGGATCGCCTGACCCAGAATGATGGCGACCACCGCCACGTAAATCGGATTTCGCACGTAACGGTAGAGGCCTGTCACCACCAGCTTTTGGGGCGGCGCGATCGGCGCCGGCGTGCCCAGCCCCTGCAGCGCAAAGCGCACGAACGAATCCACAAGCCCGGGTACTCCCGCGATAATCAAAAGGCCCCCGATTGCGCGCGTCAATTCGAGGCCGAGGAACGGCGGCCGAAACTCCCAACGCGTCATCCACCACGGCACGAGCCCTGCCAGCAGGCAAGGCGCGATCACGAAAAAGAGGGCGGAGCCGAGGACGGCAGTTGCCTTCTGCATGGACGCGATCCGTTCCTTGCTATTCTAGCGCTCCGCACCTGGAGCGCGCGAGGTCCGCCATGGGTCAAAGGGCGACATGTAGGGGGCGTCGCCGCAGGTCCGCTTCAGCCTCGAAGGCGGACAACCCCAGATTTGCGAGTACACGCCCTAGCTGGTCGACCCGCCAACGGCGCGGGAGATGCGATGGGCGGCGGCGACCACGACGGGCGCGATGCTCTGCAGGGTGACGGCCGAATCGAGATACTTGGGGAACGCCACGCTCAGCGCCGCCAGCACCTTGCCCGCGCGGTCGCGGATCGGCGCGCCGACCGAGAGAACGCCGCGGATATTTTCCTCGCTCACCATCGCAAATCCCTGCTTGCGCACCTTGGCGAGGCCGGCGACGACGGCCGCGGGATCGGTCACAGTGTGCGGTGTGATCGCCGCGAGCTTGGCCGCGCCCAAAAGCTTGCGCGCCTCGACGTCGCTCCCAGCCGCCAGCAGGACCTTGCCGGCGGCCGTGCTGTGCAAGGGCATCTCGCTGCCTGGTGCGACCTTGATCGCGAGCGGTGCCTCGGCCTGCACCGCCAGCAGATAGACCGCGCGGCCGCCGTGCAGGACGGCGACGAAGCCGTTCAGCGAATGATCGCGCGCCAGGTGCTCCAGCTCACGCCGCGCGCTCACGATGTAGTCGGACCCCGAGCCGCTGTGGGCGCCGAGCGCCAGCGCGCGATAACCGAGACGGTATCGCGCCGTCTCGGAATCGCGGTCGACATAGCCGCGCTTGGCGAGCGAGGTCACCATGCGCTGAACGATGGTCGGGCTCAGGGCGAGCCGGCGGGCTATTTCGCGCACGCCGATCTCGCTGCCTTCCGCCTCGACGACCTCGAGCACGTCGAGGCCGCGTTCGAGCGATTGCGATCCTGCCGACGCTTTGGCCGGGCGCGGCATCGAGGGCTACTTGACCTCGACCATGTCGGCCAGCGTCACCTTGCGGTTCTGCACGGTGTGCAGCGCCACCCAGTGGCCGGCCTGGTTGTGGTCGTCGAACTTGACCGTCTTGCCCATCACGTTGGTGAAGGACATGCCCTTCATCGCGTCCTTGATCTTGGTGCCGTCGGTGCTGTTGGCCTCCTTAATGGCCTGCGCCAGCACGCGGATGCAGTCGTAGCCCGCCCAGGTCTGCAGGTAGGGCTCGGCCTTGTACTTGGCCTTGATCTTCTCGGCGAACGCCTTGTTCTGCGGCGAATCGACGAGCGCGCTGTACTGCCAGGCGCTGACCGACTTCTCCATGCCGCCGGCCTCGATGATCGGCTGGTTGCGGCCACCCAATTCGATGCGGCCGGTGTAGGGGATGTGCATCCCGACCTGCATCGCCTGGCGCAGGAAGTTGATCGAATCGCCACCCAGGATGAAGGTCGCGATGGCGTCCGGCCGGCGCTGCTGCAGGCGCGTCAGGATGCTGGTGAAGTCCGGCGTGTTCTGGGGAAAGATGTCGGTGGAGACGATCTCGACGCCCGCCTTCGGCACCACGAGAGCCTTGAAGGCGTCGGCGCCGCCGCGGCCGAAGTCGCTGTCCTCGGCGAGGATCGCCACCGTCTTGAACGGCTTCTTGGCCGCGAGATAGATACCGAGCGCGTCCATCATCGCGGTGTCCGACGCGCTGATGCGGAAGGCGTAGTCGTTGCCGCCGACGCCCGACAACGCCGTGATCTGCGGATTCGAGGCGATGCCGGTGATCATCGGGATCCTGGCGTCCTGGATGATCTTCATGCTGGCGAGATGGGCCGAGCTGCAGTGCGAGCCCTCGATCGCGACCACCTTGGCCTCGACCAGCTTGTTGGCGACGTTGACCGCCTCCGACGGATTGCACTTGTTGTCCATCACCA
>DASXQC010000506.1:0-4104 GCA_036493235.1 Reyranella sp. | reverse complement strand
GGCGATCAGCGTGGCGTCGATCTCGGGCTTGCGGATCTCGACGATGTTCAGCGCCACCTCGCCCTTGGTCATCTTGGCGAGGTCGCCGCGCAGCTTCTCGATGTCGGCGCCCTTCTTGCCGATCACCACGCCCGGACGGGCGGTGTGGATGGTGACGCGGGCGCGCTTGGCCGGGCGCTCGATGACGATCTTGGCGACGCCGGCCTGCGACAGCCGCTCGCGCAGGACCTTCCGGATGTGGATGTCCTCGTGGAGCATGGTCGAGTACTCGCCGCCTTCGGCGTACCAGCGCGAGTCCCAGGTCCGGTTGATGCCGAGACGCAGGCCGATCGGATTGACCTTCTGACCCATGTTACTTTTCCTCCGCCTCGGGGCGCTCGCGCACCACGATGGTGAGATGGCTGAACGGCTTGATGATGCCGGCGGCGCGACCGCGGCCGCGGGTCTGGAACCGCTTCATCACCAGGCTTTTGCCGACCGACGCCTCGGCCACGACCAGCCGGTCGACGTCGAGATTGTGGTTGTTCTCGGCGTTGGCGATCGCCGAGTTCAGCGCCTTCTTGACGTCCTGCGCGATGCGCTTCTTCGAGAAGGTGAGCTCGTTGACCGCCGAGGCGGCCTTCTTGCCGCGGATGGTGGCGGCGACGAGGTCAAGCTTGCGCGGGCTGACGCGCACGGTGCGCAGCACCACCTTGGCTTCGTTGTCCGCCTCGCGGCGCTTGTTGGAGGGCTTGCTCATCGGATTATGCCTTCGAGACCTTCTTGTCGCCCGAGTGGGACGAGAAGGTGCGGGTCGGCGAGAACTCGCCGAGCTTGTGACCGACCATCTCCTCGGAGACGTTCACCGGGATGAACTTCTTGCCGTTGTAGACGCCGAACGTCAGTCCGACGAACTGCGGCAGGATCGTCGAACGACGCGACCAGGTCTTGATCACCTCGTTGCGCACGCTGCCGCGTGCCTTCTCGGCCTTCTTGATCAGGCTGCCCTCGACGAACGGGCCTTTCCAGACGGAACGTGCCACTGCCTATCTCCTAGCGCGTCGCGTGACGGCGACGGATGATGAACTTGTCCGTAGCCTTGTTCTTGCGGGTCTTCTTGCCCTTCGTGGGCTTGCCCCACGGGGTGACCGGGTGACGGCCGCCCGAGGTCTTGCCCTCGCCGCCGCCGTGCGGATGGTCGACCGGGTTCATGGCGACACCGCGCACGACCGGCCGATGGCCGAGCCAGCGGGTGCGGCCAGCCTTGCCGACCACCGTGTTCTGGTTGTCCGGGTTCGAAACCGCACCGACGGTCGCCAGGCACTCGGCCGGGACCAGGCGCAGCTCGCCGGAGCTGAGCTTCAGCTGGGCGTAGCCCGCATCCTTGCCGACGAGCTGGGCGTAGGTACCGGCGGAGCGCGCCATCTGGCCGCCGCGGCCCTTCTTCAGCTCGACGTTATGCACGATCGTGCCGACCGGCATGTTGGCGAGCGGCATGGCGTTGCCCGGCTTGATGTCGACACGGTCGCCCGACATCACCTCGTCGCCGGCCTTCAGGCGCTGCGGGGCGATGATGTAGGCGAGCTCACCGTCGGTGTACTTGATCAGCGCGATGAACGCCGAGCGGTTCGGATCGTACTCCAGCCGCTCCACGGTGCCCGCGACGTTGAACTTGCGGCGCTTGAAGTCGACCAGGCGCAGGCGGCGCTTGTGGCCGCCGCCGCGATGATGCGCGGTGATATGGCCGTGGTTGTTGCGGCCGCCGGACTCGGACTTGCCGACGGTAAGCGCCTTGACCGGCTTGCCCTTCCAGAGGCCGTGGCGGTCGACGATCACCAGCTGTCGCAGCGACGGCGTGATCGGCTTGAATGTCTTGAGAGCCATTACCCTATCCCCCGTCCTACAGGCCCGTGGTCACGTCGATCTTGTGACCCTCGACCAGTGAGACGATCGCCTTCTTCCAGTCGCTGCGCTCGCCGGGACGGCCCTTGAAGAGCTTGCTCTTGCCCTTCACGTTGACCGTGTTCACCGCCTTCACCTTGACCTTGAACAGGCCTTCGACGGCCTGCTTGATCTCGGGCTTGCTGGCGTCCGCGGCAACCTTGAAGGTCACCTGGCTGTGCTCCGAGCCGTTGGTCGTCTTTTCCGTGATCAGCGGCGCACGGATCACTTCGTACATGCGCGCGCGGCTCACGATCGTCTTGATCTTGGAGCTCATTGACTTGGCGCTCATTGCAGGCGCTCCTCGAGATGCTTCACGGCTTCCTTGGTCAGCACCAGCGTGTCGCGGCGCAGGATGTCGTAGACGTTGGCTCCTTGCTGCGGCAGCACATCGACATGGGCGATGTTGGCCGCGGCGCGGGCGAAGTTCTGGTCGATCTCGGCACCGCCGATGACCAGGACGGACGAGACACCGAGCTTGCCGAAGTGGCCCTTGAGCTTGGCCGTCTTGGGCTCGGCGAGCGTAGCCGCCTCGACCACGATCAGCTTGCCCTCGGCCGCCTTGGCCGACAGCGCGGTGCGCAGCGCGAGCTTGCGCACCTTCTTCGGCAGGTCCTGCGCATGACTGCGCACGACCGGACCGAAAGCCTTGCCGCCGCCGCGGAACTGCGGTGCCGCCTCGTTGCCGTGGCGGGCGCGGCCGGTACCCTTCTGCGCGTACATCTTCTTCGCCGTGGCCGTCACTTCCGCGCGGCCCTTGCTCTTGTGCGTGCCCTGCTGGCGGCGCGACAGCTGCCACACGACGCAACGCTGCAGGATGTCCTTGCGGACGGGCGCGCCGAACACCGCATCCGCGAGCTCCAGCTCGCCGGCGCTCTCGCCCTCGATGGTCTTGACCGCGATCTTCATGGTCTGGTCCTTAAGCCTGCGGAGCGTCGGCAGCCGGCGCCTCGGGGGCCTTCTCCTCGGCAGCCTTGCGCAGGCCGGCCGGGTACGGGGCATCCTTGGGGCGGGCGCGCTTGGACGCATCCTTGACGATGATGTAGCCGCCGGCCGGGCCGGGGACGGCGCCGGAGACCAGGAGCAGGCCCTTCTCGTCATCGGTGGCGACGACCTTCAGGTTCTGCGTGGTCACGCGCTCGTGGCCGTAGTGGCCGGCCATCTTCTTGCCCGGGAAGGTGCGGCCGGGATCCTGGCGGTTGCCGGTCGAGCCATGCGAACGGTGCGAGACCGACACGCCGTGGCTGGCCTCGAGGCCGTGGAAGTTCCAGCGCACCATCGAGCCGGTGAATCCGCGGCCGATCGAGGTGCCGACGACATCGACGAACTGGCCCGGCACGAAGTGGCTCGGCACCAGCTCGGCGCCGACCTCGAGCACGGCGTCCTTGGCGACGCGGAACTCGACCAGCTTCTTCTTCGGCTCGACCTTGGCCTTGGCGAAGTGACCGCGCATCGGCTGGGTCACGTTCTTCACCTTGGCCTTGCCGTAGCCGAGTTGGACGGCCGTGTACTTGTCCTTCTCTTCCGAGCGGACGGCGACGACCTGGAGCTGGTCGACCTTCAGAACGGTGACGGGCACATGCTCTCCCGCGTCGGTGAAGACGCGGGTCATGCCGACCTTCTGGGCGACGAGACCGCAACGCATGGTCTGTTCCTCTTCCCTTTGTCTCTTAGGCGCCGAGCTTGATCTCGACGTCGACACCGGAGGCGAGGTCGAGCTTCATCAGCGCGTCCACGGTCTGCGGCGTCGGGTCGACGATATCGAGGACCCGCTTGTGGGTGCGGATCTCGAACTGCTCACGCGACTTCTTGTCGATATGGGGCGAACGGTTGACCGTGAACTTCTCGATACCCGTCGGCAGCGGAATGGGCCCGCGAACCTGCGCGCCCGTCCGCTTGGCCGTGCTCACGATCTCGCTGGTCGACTGGTCGAGCACGCGATGATCGAAGGCTTTCAGCCTGATGCGGATATTGGTGTTGTCCATGGCCATGGTTCGTACTCGCCCCTGGAGTCTTTACTTGACGATCTTGGTAACGACGCCGGCGCCGACGGTGCGACCGCCCTCGCGGATGGCGAAGCGCAGGCCCTCGTCCATCGCGATCGGCTGGATCAGCTCGATCGTCATGCGGGCGTTGTCGCCCGGCATCACCATCTCCGTCCCGTCCGGCAGCGTCACCACGCCC
>DASXQC010000505.1:0-6866 GCA_036493235.1 Reyranella sp. | reverse complement strand
CCACCACGCCGAATGGGTGACGGCGGCGATCGCGGCGGAGAAGAATGCCGCCATCAGCATCTTGCCTTCGAGGCCGACATCGATGATGCCGCTGCGTTCGGAGAAGATCCCGCCCATGGCGCACAGGATCAGCGGCGTCGCGACCCGCAAGGTCGCGGCGGCGGTGAGGAAGATGAGCGCCAGCGGGTCTTCCATCACGCCCACCTTATGAGGGGCGCCGCAGCGAGAACAGCGCCTGCAGCCACGGCCGCGGCAGATGCACCAGCGCGCCGCAAAACAGGATCACCAGGCCCTGGATCACCACCACCATCTCGCGGGTGATGTTGGGGATGTCGAAGGAGAGCTCGGCACCGCCCTGCTGCAGAGCGCCGAACAGCACTGCCGCCAGCACGATGCCGAGCGGGTGGTTGCGGCCCATCAGCGACACGGCGATGCCGGCGAAGCCGTATCCCGCCGGGAAGTCGAGCACGATGCGATGGTGCACGCCCATCAACTCGTTGACGCCCACCAGACCAGCCAGCCCGCCGCTCAGGCACATCGCAACCATGGTCATGCGGCGCAGGTCGGTGCCGGCATAGACCGCGGCCTCCGGATTGTGTCCCATGGTGCGCAGCGCATAGCCCCATCGCGTGCGCCACAGGAACACCCAGACCGCGACGCAGCAGAGCAGCGCCAGCGCCAGCGAGAAGTTGAGCGCACTGCCGGCCATTCCCGGTATGAAGGCCGACGGCGCGAAGTTGCGGCTCTGCGGCGTCATCGAACCGGGCGCGATCAGCACGTTCACCATCAGGTAGACCATCAGTGCCGCCGCGACGAAGTTGAACATGATGGTCGTGATGACGATGTGGCTGCCGCGCCAGGCCTGCAGCCAGGCCGGCACCGCCGCCCAAGCCGCGCCGAACAGCGCTGCCGCGGCGATGCCCACCGGGATCATCAGCCAGATCGGCAGGTAGCGGTCGAGCGCCAGCACGGCGAGCCCGCAGCCCAGCCCGCCGAGATAGGCCTGCCCTTCGCCGCCGATGTTGAACAGCCCGCCGTGGAAGGCGACCGATACGGCGAGGCCGGTGAAGATGAAGTTGGTGGCGTAGTAGAGCGTATAGCCGATCGATTCGGGCGAGCCGAAGGCGCCGACCGCCAGCAGCTCGATCGCATGCGGCGGGTCGCCGCCGACAAGGCTCACGATGATGCCGACGGTGATGAAGGCGAGCGCAATGTTGACCAACGGCATCAGGACGATCTCGGCCCACGCCGGCAGGGGACGCCGCACCCTCATCCTTCGGCTCCGCTCAGGGCCGGCGCTTTCGCTCCCGCCATCATCAGGCCCAGTGTGCGCTCGTCGGCGCCGGCCTCGACCTCGCCAACGATGCGGCCGGCGAACATCACCAGGATGCGGTCGGCCAGCGAGAGTATCTCGTCGAGCTCGACCGACACGACCAGCACGGCACAGCCGGCGTCGCGGCTCCTGACCAGCTCGCGATGGATGAACTCGATCGCGCCGATATCGACGCCGCGCGTCGGCTGGCCGACCAGCAGCACCTTGGGCTCCTGCGCCATCTCGCGCGCCAGCACCAGCTTCTGCTGGTTGCCGCCGGAGAAGCTCGACGACCGCAGCCCTGGCACGCGCGGGCGAACGTCGAAGCGTTCCATCAGCCGGGCGCAATAGGCGCCGACCGCCGGCAGCTTCAGCAGCACCTTCCGGCTGAACTGCGGCTGCTTGTGATAGCCGAGGATCGCGGTCTCGGACGCGCGGAAAGCCGCTACCATGCCCTGCCGCAACCGATCCTCGGGCACATGCGCGACACCCAGCTCGCGCATCTCGGCCGGATTGCCGGAATGGTCGGCATCGATCGCGCGGCCGCACACCTTCAGCGTCCCGCTCGACGGCGGGCGAATGCCCGACAGGACCTGCAGCAGCTCGGTCTGACCATTGCCCGAGACGCCGGCAATGCCGACGATCTCGCCGGCGCGCAGCTCGAGGTTGATGTCGTCGAGCAGGCGCACACCGCGCCGGTCGACCAGGCTGAGATGCTCGGCCCGGAGCCGCACCTCGCCGGGATGCGGCGGCACCTTGTCGAGCTGCAGGCGCACCTTGCGGCCGACCATCAGCTCGGCCAGCTCCTCGGGATCGGTCTCGGCGGTGGCGCGCTCGGCGACCATCTGGCCCTGGCGCATGACATAGACTCGATCGGTCGCCGCCATGATCTCGCGCAGCTTGTGGGTGATCAGCACGATCGTCACGCCGCGTTCCTTGAGCGTGGCAAGGATGCGGAACAGCTGGTCGGTCTCCTGCGGCGTCAGCACGGCCGACGGCTCGTCGAGGATCAGGATGCGCGCGCCGCGGAACAGGACCTTCAGGATCTCGACCCGCTGCTGCTCGCCGACCGACAGCTCGGCCACCCGCGCATCGGGGTCGACGGTGAGGCCGTAATCGCGCGACAGCCGCGCCAGCTCCGCCCGCGCCGCCCCGGTACCCTTGGCCAGCAGCGGCCCGCCCTCTGCGCCCAGCACGACGTTCTCCAGCACGGTGAAGCTGTCGATCAGCATGAAGTGCTGGTGCACCATGCCGATGCCGTGGGCGATCGCGTCGTGCGGGCTTTCCATGCGCACCGGCTGGCCGTCGACGTGGATTTCGCCCGCGTCGGCGTGATAGAGCCCGTACAGGATGCTCATCAGCGTCGACTTGCCGGCGCCGTTCTCACCGATGATGCCGGTGATGGCGCCCTTCTCGATCGCGAGCGACACGCCGCGCACGGCGTGCACGCTGCCGAACGACTTGTCGATCCGCTCGAGCTCGATCGCCGCTGTCACTTGCCGGCGGTCACTTGCAGGCGTTGTTGCTCATGTAGTCGTGCACGGTGATCTTGCCGGCGATGATGTCGGCCTTGGCCGCGTCGACCTTGGCCTTCATCTCGGGCGTGACCAACTTCTCGTTGTATTGGTCGAGCGCCCAGTCGACGCCGCCCTCCTTGAGGCCCAGCACCTGCACGTCGCCGCGCCACTTGCCGTCCTGCATCGCCTTGAAGCTGTTGTAGGCCGCCACGTCGACGCGCTTGACCATCGAGGTCAGCATCGTGCCGGGATGCAGGTAGTTCTGGTTGGAATCGACGCCGATTGCGAGCTTGCCGCGGTCCTTGGCGGCCTGCAGCACGCCGGTGCCGGTGTTGCCGGCGGCGGCATAGATCACGTCGACGCCGCGATCGAACTGGCCCTTGGCGAGCTCGGCGCCGCGGCCGGGATCCGTCCAGGCGGCGGGCGTCGTGCCGGTCATGTTGGCGATCAGCTCGGCATTGGGATTGACGTACTTGATGCCCTGCTCGTAGCCGCACTGGAAGCGGCGGATCAGCGGGATGTCCATGCCGCCCACGAAGCCGATCTTGCCGCTCTTGGAGGCCAGGGCCGCCAGCATGCCGACCAGGAACGAGCCTTCCTGTTCCTTGAACACGACCGACTGAACGTTGGGCAGCTTCACCACGCTGTCGATGATGGTGAAATGGGTGTTGGGGAATTCCTTGCCGACCTTCTCCAGCGCCACGGCCTGGGAGAAGCCGACGGCGATGATCGGATCGTTGCCGCGCTGGGCAAAGCGCCGGAGCGCCTGCTCGAACTGCGTCTCGTTCGACGGCTCGAAGTCGGCGACGGCGATCTTGGTCTCATCGGTGAACCTTTTCGCGCCGTTCGACACGCCTTCGTTGAAGGATTTGTCGAACTTGCCGCCGTTGGCATAGACGATCGCCGGTTTGACCGTGTTCTGCGCCAGAGCCGCACCGGCCACGGTCGCCACAGCGACCAGCGAAACCAACCACGTCTTCATGAGGCCCCCTTTCATCATTGTGACAAGTGTGGACCGGCCCGGCCGGCCGGTCTAGCCATCCTGGGACCGGCACGCGCCTTGCAGCCGCCGGCCCGGGAGGAACCATGGCCGACTACGATCTCGTGATCCGCAACACCACCATCGCCACGGCCGCAGATGTCGTGCAGGGCGATATCGGCGTCACCGGCGGGCGGGTGGTGGCGCTGGGCGAGCGGCTGGACAGGGGCCGGAAGGAGATCGATGCGACCGGCCTGATCGCGGTGCCCGGCGGCATCGACGCCCATGTCCATTTCGACCAGGACACCGCCGACGGTTCGGTGTTCTGCGACGACTTCGAGAGCGGCAGCCGAGCGGCAGCGGCCGGCGGCACGACCACGATCATTCCCTTCGCCTACCAGAACAAGGGCCAGCCGCTGCGCGACGCGGTCAACCGCTACCACAAGCGGGCCGAGGGCAAGAGCCTGATCGACTACGCCTTCCACGTGATCCTGTCGGACGCCAGCGACAAGATCATGGGTCAGGATTTCTCCGCCCTGGTCGCCGACGGCTACACCTCGTTCAAGGTCTACATGACCTACGACGACGTGAAGCTCAGCGACCGCGAAATGCTCGACGCGCTGGCCGCCGCGCGGCGCGAGCAGGCGATGCTGATGATCCATGCCGAGAACTCCGACTGCATCACCTGGCTGACCGAGCGGCTGGAATGGAAGGGTATGACGGCGGCCAAGTTCCACGCCACCTCGCGGCCATTCGTGGTCGAGCGCGAGGCGACGCACCGGGCGATCTCGCTGGCCGAGCTGCTCGACGTGCCAATGCTGCTGGTGCACGTCTCGGCCAAGGAGGCGATGCACGAGATTCAGCGGGCGCAGGCGCGCGGCCTCAAGGTCTACGGCGAGACCTGCCCGCAATACCTGTTCCTGAGCGAGGAGGACTTCGACTTGCCAGGCGACGAGGGTGCCAAGTGCGTCTGCTCGCCGCCGCCGCGCGGCACGGAGAACCAGGAGCACATCTGGACCGGGCTCAGCGCCAACACCTTCCATGTGCTGTCGTCCGACCATGCTGCATTCAAGTACGACGACCCGCGCGGCAAGAAGCTGCCCGGCGCGGCGCAGAGCTTCCGCAAGATCCCCAACGGCGTGCCGGGCGTCGAGACGCGCCTGCCGCTCTTGTTCTCCGAAGGCGTCAACAAGGGCCGCCTCACCCTGCAGCAGTTCGTGGCGCTGTCCTCGACGAACGCAGCGAAAATCTACGGCCTGCATCCGCGCAAAGGCACGATCGCGGTCGGCGCCGATGCCGACATCGTGCTGTGGGATCCCACGCGCAAGGTCAGTCTCACTAACACGATCCTCCATCACAATTGCGACTACACGCCCTACGAGGGCCGCGAGCTGACCGGCTACCCGGTCATGACCCTGTCGCGCGGCGAGGTCGTCATGGAGGAGGCAAAGATGAGCGGCTCCGCCGGCCGCGGCCGCTTCCAGAAATGCGACCGCCCCGAAGCCGCCCGCCCGCGCGGCCGGCCGCTGATCGACCCGTCGATCTTCAGCTGACGACGTACCACCCGCCGTCTGTCATGCCCTCGATCCTCCGCCCCCGTCCTACGGGGGAGGATGTAGCAGCTGACGATCGAAGCCACGGGACAGCAGGAGCCGGTAGGCATCGAGGACCGTCTCGGGCACCGGCTGTGCCGCCTGCAGACCGAGGCTCGGATAGATCAGCATCCGTTGCAGGTTGCCGACCAGATCGTCGAGGAACGACCGGGATGTGGCCGGCGATGCCAGATAGTCGTCGTACGGCCGGTCCGGCGACAGGGAAACGACGGCGAGATCGGGGAACTGCTGGGTGAAGGTAGCCAGCGCTCGCCGGGTCATCGTCGCGTTCTGGATCGACACGAGACTGCGGCACGCGATGCCCCGGCCGGCCAGCAGGCGAAGGGAGAAGCGCACGTTCTCGCCTGTGTTGGTCGCCTCCTCTTCGAGGAAGACCCTGGTTTCGGTTGGCAGGAGAGGCCGCGCGATCCGCTCGTAGAGCTCCGCTTCGGTCGACAGCAGGTCCCCCGTCTGTCGCCCACGATTGCCGCTGAACACCACGATCGGATAGCGGTGACAGGCGCACAGCTCGCCGGCGAAGCGCGGCACGTCGGTGTATTTCGAGCCCAGCACGATCATCGCATCGGCCTGGGCCGGCGCCTCGACCTCCGGCATGGCGAGATAGGCATGCAGGCAGGCACCCGCCTCGTAGACGTCTTGCAAAACAGTCACCGGCCGCCTCAGTGCAGGTCGTACTCGACTGTCGTCCAGAACGTGGAAGCTGGCCAGCGATGACCGTTGCGATACAGCGTCCGCAAACGCGCCTGGTAGATGGCCCAGATCTCGGTCATCTGCCTCGAGTAGCCGTCGAGCGCGTCCGATCGCCCGTCGAGAGCCGCGACGATCGCCGTGCCGGCCGCGACGCCGCCGTGCAGGGCCGAGAAGATGCCCTGTCCCGAAACAGGGTCGAAGCACATGGCTGCATCGCCGCAGGCGATCCAACCTGGCCCGCTGAACGCGCCCAGCCGCTCGCCTCGCGCATCCACCGCGCGTACTCTATCGAACTCGGCACCATCCAGGAGCCGCGCGATGTGCCGGGTCTGCGCCAGTCCCTTTGCCCAGGTGCGTGCATCGGATCGGAGCCCGGCGGCGGTGCGGGCATCGGTGTGGAAGCCGGCGATCGGCGCGCCCGAGGGCAGCCTCGCGGCATACCACCATCCCTCCGGCACGGCTTCGATCAGGGTGCGGTCGGTGCGAAGGGGTCGCGCCAGGTCAGCTCTTCCTCGCCCATAAACGGCGACCAGCCGCGGACCGCGTATCTTTGGAACGCCGAGCCGGCGCACCAGCAGCCGGTTGCGTCCCGTCGCGTCGACGATCCAGCGCGCGTGCTCCACGCGCCCGTCCTCGAACCCGACCTCCCAACCCGCGCCGTGGCGGCACACCGACCGCACGCGATCTGCCCGGTACGTCGCTCCGGCCGCGACGGCCGCGGTGCGCAAGTCGGCATCGAAGCGCGCCCGGTCGAG